>CAYHSN010000089.1:0-10018 GCA_964359235.1 uncultured Vicinamibacterales bacterium
AGCTGCGGTTCGCGATCCGCGAGGGCGGCCGCACGGTGGGCGCCGGTGTCGTCACGGAAGTCCTCGCGTGAAAGGCCGATGACGATGCTCCAGAAGATCCGCATCAAGCTGAAGTCCTACGATCACGCGACGCTCGACCAGTCGGCGTCGGAGATCGTGCGTACGGCGCGCCGCACGGGAGCCGTGACATCGGGGCCCGTGCCGCTCCCGACCAAGAAGACCGTTTACACCGTGCTGCGCAGCCCGCACGTGGACAAGAAATCGCGGGAGCAGTTCGAGATTCGCATCCACAAGCGGCTGATCGACATCACGCGCTCCAGCGCACAGACGATGGAAGCGCTCGAGAAGCTCGACATCCCGGCGGGCGTGGACATCGAGATCAAGACCTGAGTGTGCGGGTGGGACAACCATGATCGGACTGATCGGCAGAAAAGTGGGCATGACGCAGCTCTTCGGAGAGAAGGGCGAAGCCATCCCCGTCACCATCATCGAGGCGGGCCCCTGCACCGTCACCGAGCTGCGCACCGCGCAGCGCGACGGCTACACCGCGGTGCAGCTGGGCTTCGGCACGCGCAAGGAGTCGCGTTTCACGAGGCCGGTGCTCGGCCAGTTCAAGAAGCGCAACCTGACCCCGGCGAGCCAGCTGCGCGAGTTCCGCGTGGACAGCACCGATGGGCTCGAGGTGGGCCAGAGCCTCGACGTCTCGATCTTCGAGAGGGGACGGCACGTGGACGTGCAGGGCGTGACCAAGGGCCGCGGCTTCGCCGGCGTGGTGAAGCGCCACGGCTTCGCGGCCGGGCACGCGTCGCACGGCCCGACCGCGGGCAAGCAGCCCGGCTCGATTGGGGCGTCGGCGTATCCCTCGCGCGTCATCAAGGGCAAGCGCCTGCCCGGCCGCATGGGCGGCGTCAACCTGACCATCAAGAACCTGGAAGTCGTCGCGGTGGACCCCGAGCAGAACGTGCTCATGGTGCGCGGCGCCGTCCCGGGGCCGCCGAACGGCCTGGTGGTCGTCAAGAAGCGGGAAGACTGACATGGGCACGATCAACGCCAGGGTCTGCAACCCCGACGGCATCGAGAAGGGCAGCGCGAGCCTTCCCGAGGAGCTGTTCGGGCAGCAGGTGCATGAGCACCTGCTCTACCTCTCGGTGAAGCGCCACCTCGGCAACCAGCGCCAGGGGACGGCCAAGGTGAAGCACAAGGGCGAGGTCTCGGGCGGCGGCCGCAAGCCGTTCCGCCAGAAGGGCACCGGCCGCGCCCGCCAGGGCTCGAACACCTCGCCGTTGATGCCCGGTGGCGGCCGCGCGTTCGGCCCGGTGCCGCGCGATTACCGCACCGAGCTGCCGAAGCGGCAGCGCCGCGCGGCGCTCGCCTCGGCGCTTTCGCAGAAGGCGGCCGACAACGCGGTGACGGTGCTCGACTCGCTGTCGTTCGCCGCGCCGAAGACACGCGACATGGCGGGCGTGCTCCAGCGCCTGGGACTCTCGGACAAGCGCACCCTGCTGGTGCTCGACCAGGCCGACGTGAACGTCGTCAAGTCGTGCCGGAACCTGCGCAACCTGCGCACGACGCTCGCGCACCAGTTGAACGCGTACGACCTGCTCGACTGCGACGCGTTGCTCCTCACCTCGGCCGGCCTCGAGCGCATGAAGGAGGTCTTCGTCCGATGAGGGATCCTCGCACCGTGGTCCGGCGGGCGCTCATCACCGAGAAGGGCACGGCGCTGCGCGAGCTGCGCAACCAGTACCACTTCGAGGTGGCGCGGGACGCCAACAAGATCGAGATCAAGCGGGCGATCGAGGCCATCTTCTCGGTGAAGGTGGGCTCGGTGCGCACCCAGCAGCTGCGTGGCAAGGCCAAGCGGCAGGGCCGCTATGTCGGCAAGCGCAGCGACTGGAAGAAGGCCATCGTGACGCTCAAGCCCGATCAGAAGATCGAGCTGTTCGAGCAGATCTAGGACGACCGCCATGCCACTCAAGAAATTCCGACCGACCACGCCGACGCTGCGGCACACGCAGATCGCCGACTTCTCGGAGCTGACGCGGGGCACGCCCGTCAAGTCGCTCACGGAGCGAAAGCTCAAGACCGGCGGCCGCGACAACTACGGCCACGTTTCGTCGCGCTGGATCGGCGGCGGGCACAAGCGGCGCTACCGCCTGGTCGATTTCCGCCGTGACAAGGACGGTGTGCCGGCGCGCGTGGCGAGCATCGAGTACGACCCGAACCGCTCGGCACGCATCGCGCTGCTGAACTACGCCGACGGCGAGCGCCGCTACATCGTTGCGCCCGACGGGCTCAAGGTCGGGATGAAGGTGCAGTCCGGACCGGACGCCGAGATCAGCGTGGGGAACTGCCTGCCGCTCGGGAGCATCCCGCTCGGCACGAACGTCCACAACGTGGAGCTGCTCCCGGGCCGCCGCTCGCGCATCGCGCGCTCGGCCGGCACGTTCTGCCAGCTCATGGCGAAAGACGGCGACTACGCCCGGCTGCGCCTTCCTTCCGGCGAGGTGCGCAAGTTCCACGTGAAGTGCCGGGCGGTGGTCGGGCAGGTCGGCAACCTGGACCACGAGAACATCTCCTACGGCAAGGCGGGCCGGAAGCGCTGGCTCGGCCGGCTCGGCAGCGTGCGCGGCGTCGCGATGAACCCGGTGGATCACCCGATGGGCGGCGGCGAGGGCAAGAGCTCGGGCGGGCGGCATCCCTGCACGCCGTGGGGCAAGAAGACCAAGGGCCTGAAGACGCGGAAGCGCAAGCTGAGCGACGCGCTCATCGTGCGGCGTCGGACGAAGTAACGGAGAGAGGACTTCATGGCGCGTTCCATCAAGAAGGGACCGTACGTCGTCGAGTCCCTGGTCAGGAAGATCGAAACGCTCAACCGGAGCGGCGAGAAGCGCGTGCTCAAGACCTGGGCGCGGCGCTCCACCGTGCTGCCGGAGTTCGTCGGCCACACGCTCGCGGTGCACAACGGGAACAAGTTCATCCCGATCTACATCACGGAGAACATGGTCGGTCACAAGCTCGGTGAGTTCGTGCCGACGCGCGTCTTCCGAGGCCACGGCCAGCACGTGGCGGAGAAGACGCCGGTGCCGGGGAAGTAGGACCATGCAAGCGAGAGCCATCCAGCGGTACGTGCGAATCACGCCGCGCAAGTGCAACCAGGTCCTGGAGCTCATCCGCGGCCAGGCCGTGGAGCAGGCGCAGATCACGCTGCAGTTCACGCCCAAGGCGGGCGCGCGGATCGTGCAGAAGGTGCTCAAGTCGGCGGTCGCGAACGCCCTGCACGAGGGCAAGGTGCGGCTCGAGGACCTCTACGTGAAGGAAGCTGTGGTCGGGGCAGGGCCGACGCTCAAGCGCTGGCTGCCCCGCGCGCAGGGGCGCGCCACCCCGATCCTGAAGCGCATGAGCCACGTGTCGGTGACCGTGGCCACGAAGGAGTAGCCCATGGGTCAGAAGACGAACCCGATCGGCCTTCGGCTCGGCATCGTGAAGACGTGGGACTCGCGCTGGTTCGCCAAGCGCAACTACGCCGAGCTGCTCAAGGAGGACCTGCTCATCAAGCGGTACCTCAAGAAGCGGCTCTACCAGGCCGGGATCTCGAAGATCACGATCGAGCGCAAGGGCGACAAGATCACGATCGGCATCAAGACCGCGCGTCCGGGCCTGGTCATCGGGCGGAAGGGCGAACAGGTGGACAAGCTCTCCGAGGAGATGCGGCAGCTCACGAAGAAGAACGTGCAGCTCAACATCGAGGAGATCAAGCGTGCCGACCTGGACGCCCAGCTGGTCGCCGAGCACATCGCGAAGCAGCTCGAGCAGCGCGTGTCGTTCCGCCGCGCCATGAAGAAGGCTATCGCCTCGTCGATGCGCGCCGGCGCCCAGGGCATCCGCGTGGCGGCCTCGGGCCGCCTTGGCGGGTCGGAGATGGCGCGCTTCGAGACCTACCGCGAGGGCCGCGTGCCTCTCCACACCCTGCGCGCCGACATCGATTTCGCGCGCGCCACGGCGTTCACCCCGTACGGGACGTGCGGCGTGAAGGTGTGGATGTTCCACGGCGAGCTGCTCGACAAGCCCGCGTCCGGCCAGCCGGCCGGTGCCCGGTAGGAGGACGCCGCCATGTTGATGCCGAAGCGGGTCAAGTACCGGAAGCAGCAGCGCGGACGCATGAACGGCAAGGCGTACCGCGGCTCGTCCGTGGTGTTCGGCGAGTTCGGGTTGCAGGCGCTCGAGCCGGCGTGGGTGACGAATCGCCAGATCGAGGCGGCGCGCGTGGCCATCACGCGCTCGATCAAGCGCGGCGGGAAGATGTGGATCCGGGTATTCCCGGACAAGCCGGTCACGAAGAAGCCGGCCGAGACGCGCATGGGCAAGGGCAAGGGCCCTCCCGAGTCTTGGGTCGCCGTGATCAAGCCCGGTCGCGTCATGTTCGAGCTCGAAGGGATCTCGCGCAACGCGGCGCAGGAGGCGATGAAGCTCGGCGCCTCGAAGCTGCCGATCCGCACGCGTTTCGTCGAGCGCCACGAGCTGGGGAGGGATTGACGCATGCCACACGTCAAGGCGAACCCGATGCGGGAGATGTCCGCGGACGAGGTCCGGACCCGGATCGCGGAGCTGCGCGAGGAGCTGTTCAACCTGCGCTTCCGGAACTCGATGAAGCAGCTGGACAACCCGCTCAAGATCCGAGAGGGGCGGCGCGAGGTGGCGCGACTGATGACCGTGCTGCGTGAGAAGGAGCGGGGCGCGAAATGACCGAGAACACCGAACGCAATCGCCGGAAGGTGCGGGTGGGCAAGGTGGTGAGCGATCGCATGGACAAGACGGTCGTGGTCTCCATCGAGCGCCTGGTCAAGCATCCCACGGTCGGCCGCTACGTGCGGCGCC
Source organism: uncultured Vicinamibacterales bacterium (assembly GCA_964359235.1). Taxonomy (GTDB): domain Bacteria; phylum Acidobacteriota; class Vicinamibacteria; order Vicinamibacterales; family JAHECP01; genus CAYHSN01. Next base: position 4,879 of record CAYHSN010000089.1, read on the forward strand.
GGGCGAAGTTCAAGGTGCACGACGAGAAGAACGAGTGTCGCGTGGGTGACGTGATCCGCTTCATGGAGACGCGGCGGATGTCGAAGGACAAGCGCTGGCGGTTCGTGCAGATCGTCGAGCGCGCGAAGTGAGGTATCCGACCGCCGATAAGGCCCCATCTGCTGCGTTGCTCGGTCGCGGGAGTCCTCGACGTATCCAAGAGGATACGTCTGCGGGTTCCGCTTCCTCGCGCCTTGCATCTGGAGCCTTCTCGGCGGTCTTGGAGGGAGCGTCATGATTCAGCTTCGTACCATGGTGACCGTCGCGGACAACTCGGGCGCCAAGCGCGCCCAGTGCATCAAGGTGCTCGGCGGCCACCACAAGCGCTACGGCCGGCTCGGCGACATCGTCGTCGTGTCCGTGAAGGACGCCATCCCGGGCGCCGCGGTCAAGAAGGGCGACGTGGCCAAGGCGGTCGTCGTGCGCGCCGTGAAGGAGGGCCGCCGCAAGGACGGCTCGTACATCCGCTTCGACGAGAACGCGGTGGTTCTCATCAACGACGACAAGGAGCCGCGCGGCACCCGCATCTTCGGGCCGGTCGCGCGCGAGCTGCGCGAGAAGCAGTTCATGAAGATCATCTCGCTCGCGCCGGAGGTGATCTGATGGGGCTCAAGCTGCGCAAGGGCGACACGGTCATCGTGATCGCCGGCGACGACAAGGGCAAGACCGGCCGCGTGCTCTCGGTGGACGCCGAGAAGCAGCGCGTCGTGGTCGAGAAGGTCAACATGGTCAAGCGCCACACCAAGGCGCGCCGACAGGGGATGCGGAGCGGGATCATCGAGAAGGAGGCGCCGCTCCACGTCTCGAACGTGCTGCTGTACGACGCGAAGGCCGGACGCGGCACGCGCGTCGGCGTGCGCGTCCTGCCGGACGGCCGCCGCGAGCGCATCTCACGCGCGAGCGGGGAGACGCTGTCGAAGGCGGAGTAGGCCGGAGTAGGCAGGAGTAGGCCGGAGCGGCCGGAGGGGGGCGAGTGCCCCCGGGCGGGGTCCCAGGCACCAGGGTCACGGGGGCTCCGCGGGAAAGACCCTGGAGAGACCGACCGATGGCGGACGAGAAGAAGCCGAAGGCGGCGAAGCCGGACCAGTCGGCCAAGGCGGCGAAAGCCGACAAGGGCGGCAAGCCGGCGAAGGCCGGGAAGCCCGAAAAGGTCCCGGCGGCGGGCGCCGTGGAGGCGGGGCGGCCGACCGGCCCGAAGGAGAGGCCGCGGCTGGCGAAGCACTACGACGAGAAGGTGCGCCCGGCGCTCATGGAGAAGTTCCGGTACACGAGCGTCATGCAGGCGCCGCGCCTCACGAAGATCGTGATCAACATGGGCGTCGGGGACGCGATCCAGGACCAGAAGCTCCTGGACGCCGCGATGCACGAGTTGACCGCGATCGCTGGCCAGCGGCCGGCGGTGCGGCGCGCCAAGAAGTCGATCTCGAACTTCAAGCTGCGCGAGGGTGTGCCGATCGGCTGCGCGGTGACGCTGCGCGGCGCGCGCATGTACGAATTCTACGACCGCCTCGTCAACGTGGCGGTGCCGCGCATCCGCGACTTCCGCGGGATGAACCCGCGCTCGTTCGACGGACGCGGCAACTACACGATGGGGCTGACGGAGCAGATCATCTTCCCGGAGATCAACTACGACAAGGTCGGCAAGGTGCGGGGCATGGACGTCACGATCGTGACCACGGCGCGCACCGACGAGGAGGGGCGCGAGCTGCTGAAGCTCATGAACCTGCCCTTCCGCCTGCGGTAGGAGACGCCTCATGGCCAAGAAGTCCCTCATCGAGAAGTGGAAGCGGACGCCGAAGTTCAAGGTGCGCGCCTACACCCGCTGCCATCGCTGCGGGCGTCCGCGCGGCTACCTCCGCGACTTCGGGCTCTGCCGCATCTGCTTCCGGGAGCTGGCGCTGTCGGGGCAGATCCCCGGCGTCGTGAAGTCGAGCTGGTAGGAACGCCCGAAAGGGCCTGGCGGGATCAGGCAGCACGCGAGCGCGTGGACGCTGGTCCCAGGAGGACACATGTCGGTCAGTGATCCGGTGGCGGATTTCCTCACCTGCGTGCGCAACGCGATCCGCGCGAAGCACCGCAAGGTGGACATCCCCGCCTCGAAGTTGAAGGCGGAGCTCGCCCGCGTGCTCCTCAGGGAGCGCTACATCAACAACTACAAGGTGATCGAGGATGCCAGGCAGGGCGTGCTGCGGGTCTACCTGAAGTACGCCGCCGACGACTCGAACGTGATCAGCGGCATCCGGCGCGTGAGCTCGCCGGGCCGGCGCGTGTACGTCGGGAAGGACCGCCTCCCGAAGGTGAGGGGCGGGCTCGGTACCTCGATCGTGTCCACGTCGCGCGGCCTGATGACCGACCGCGAGGCCCGCGAGGCGGGCCTCGGCGGCGAGCTCATCTGCCAGGTCTGGTAGGGGAGGGCGCCATGTCGAGAGTCGGAAAGCGTCCCGTCCCCATCCCGGGAGGGGTCACGGTCACGGTCGCGGACGAGCAGGTCCGCGTGAAGGGTCCGAAGGGCGAGTTGTTCCACCCGGTGCTGACCGGGACCACGGTGGTGGTCGAGGGCGGCGAGGCGAAGGTCTCGTCCGAGCGGCTCACGCGCAACCCGGCGTTCGGGACGATGCGCGCCAAGATCCAGAACATGGTCACAGGCGTCACGGACGGGTTCAGCAAGACGCTCGAGATCGTGGGCACCGGCTACCGGGCGGCGATGGAGGGCAGGACCCTGGTGCTGCAGCTCGGCTTCTCGCACCCGGTGCGATTCGAGTCTCCCGAAGGGATCACGATCAAGGTCGAGAACCCGACGCGCATCACGGTGAGCGGCGCCGACAAGGCCCAGGTCGGACAGGCCGCCGCGGATATCCGCGGGTTCCGCCCGCCCGAGCCGTACAAAGGCAAGGGCATCAAGTACGAAGGCGAGTACATCCGCCGCAAGGCCGGGAAGGCTGCGGGGGCGACCACATGAGCGGACAGCACAACAAGTACGAACGTCGCCGGATCCGGCGCTACCGGATCCGCAGGCGCGTGTCGGGGAGCTCCGAGCGCCCGCGGCTTTCGGTGTTCCGCAGCTCCAGGCACATCTACGCCCAGGTCGTCGACGATGTGCGCGGCGTCACGCTGGCGGCGGCCTCGAGCCGCGAGGATGTGACCGTCGAGGGCAAGGGCAAGCTCGGCGTCAGCGCCGAGGTGGGCAGGCGGCTCGCCCAGCGCGCGCAGGAAAAGGGCGTCGTGAAGGTGAGTTTCGATCGGGGCGGCTACCTGTATCACGGGCGCGTCAAGGCGCTCGCCGACGGCGCGCGCGCCGGCGGTCTGGAATTCTAGGAGGTCCACGGTGCGAGGCCAGGGTTCGTCCATGCGAGGCGCCGAAGCGCCGAAGTCCGAGTTCATCGAGCGGGTCATCAACGTCAACCGCTGCGCCAAGGTGGTGAAGGGCGGGCGGCGGTTCTCCTTCAACGCCATCGTGGCGGTGGGCGATCAGAAGGGCCGCGTCGGCGTGGGGCTCGGCAAGGCCAACGAGGTCGCGGACGCCATCCGGAAGGCCGGCGAGGTCGCCAAGAAGAACATGTTCCGTGTCCCGGTCACCCGCAGCGGCTCGATCCCCCACGTGATCGTGGGACGCTTCGGCGCCGGCGAGGTGCTGCTCAAGCCGGCCTCGCCGGGCACCGGCGTCATCGCCGGCTCGGGCGTGCGCGCGGTGCTCGAAGCCGCGGGCGTGCAGAACGTGCTGACGAAGTGCCTGGGCAGCCGCAACCCGCACAACCTCGTCAAGGCGACGGTGGATGGGCTCCAGCGGCTGCGCCGCCCGTCCGATGTCGCGGCGATGCGCGGCTTCACCCTCGACGAGCTGTTCGGCACGCGGAGCGAGCGCAATGTCTGAGAAGAAGAAGATCCGGATCCGCCAGTTCAAGAGCGCGAGCGGGCACCCCCGGGACCAGCACGCGACCGTGCGCGCCCTCGGCATCCGCCGCCTGAACCAGGTGGTCGAGCACGACGACACGCCCCAGATCCGGGGCATGGTTTTCAAGGTCCGTCACCTCGTCGAGGTGGTGGGAGACTGAAGAGGGTGGCGACGATGCGCATTGGAACGATTCGCCCGGCGTCCGGCTCGACCAGGACCCGCAAGCGCCGGGGCAAGGGCGGGGCGACGGGGCTCGGCGGCACCGCGGGCAAGGGCCACAAGGGGCACAAGGCGCGCACCGGCGGCAAGATCCCGGCGTGGTTCGAAGGCGGCCAGATGCCCATCCAGCGCCGGCTGCCCAAGCGCGGCTTCAAGAACCCGGGTCGCATCGCCTATCAGGTCGTGAGCGTCGCGCGGCTCGCGGACGCCGCAGCCGGCACGGTCGTGGACGGAGCGTGGCTCAAGCTGCAGAAGCTCGTGCGCCGCCGCGGCCCGATCAAGCTCCTCGCGGGCGGCGAGCTCAAGGTCGCGCTCACCGTGAAGGTGGACGCTGCGAGCGAGGCGGCGCGCAAGCTCGTGGAGGCCGCCGGCGGCACGGTGGAGACCTCCAAGCCCAGGGCGCGAGCCCAGGAAGCCTGAGACCCATGCTCGACAAGCTGCGCAACATCTTCCAGGTCCCCGAGCTCAAGCGCCGGATCCTGTTCACGCTGTCGCTGTTCGTGGTGTACCGCCTGGGCGAGCACCTGCCCACCCCGGGCGTCAACGCCAGCGTGCTGGCGGGTGCGTTCGCGAAGGCGACCAACCAGGGCGGCGGGCTGTTCGGCCTCTACGACCTGTTCGTGGGCGGGGCGTTCTCACGCGCTACGATCTTCGCGCTCGGCATCATGCCTTACATCTCGTCCTCGATCATCCTGCAGCTGCTCGGCGCGGTGGTGCCGCACTTCGAGAAGCTGCGCAAGGAGGGCGAGGAGGGGCAGAAGAAGCTCACGCAGATCACGCGCTACGGCACGGTGCTCATCTCGATCATCCAGTCGTACGCCTACAGCGTGTTCCTCATCAACCTCAACGTGAGCACGCCGGGGATCGTCCCGGACACCGGGCCCCTGTTCGTGTTCTCGACGATCATCACCCAGACGACCGGCACCATCTTCGTGATGTGGCTGGGCGAGAAGATCACCGAGCACGGCATCGGCAACGGCATCTCGCTCA
>CAYHSN010000090.1:0-10011 GCA_964359235.1 uncultured Vicinamibacterales bacterium
CCCACAGGGCGGTGCTCGTTTTGGAGGCGGGTTCCTCGACCCGAAACAGGCCATTTGTAAGGAACAGTAGATCCCCGATCACGTCGAAGTCGTCTCTCGTCGTCAGCTTGTTGCCGCCGTCCGTTGTCCCGTGCGTGGCGATCAGGCGTGTGACGAATAGTAGTTGTGTGCGGTGGAGAAGAGGGCGGTCGAGGAGTGAGGCGCTTCCGAATTTCGATTGAAGTGCGGCCAGCAGTTCACGGCTGATCACTTCACGGATCAGCCACGTCTGCACATTGCGCACCGGTTCGATTCGGTTGGTCAGCTCGGTTTCGAGCGTCGCCGAAGACAGCAGGAGGTTCAAGAACCCGAGGAACTCGAGGGCTTCCGATCGGTTCACGCCCGAGGCGATTTTGGACAGGTCGTCATATGTCACAACGCGACCGGGGTATACCTCCTCTGGCGAAATGAACGTCCTGATGATCGGGGGCATAGGTAGAGCCTACTAGATACCGCGCTTCGCGATGATGGTGACGTTCGATGTCCACGTACGGGCGCCGCTTGCTCCGCCCGCGGGCCGACCAAGGTCGGCCCCTACGATTCTACGGTTCCCAGACGTCACCGCCATTGCGAAGCGCTGCACTACGCGAGGCGAGACGACGCATGTCAGTTATCGGACTGTAGCGCGTCTTAGAGCTCAACCGAGCATCCGACGCGCCGTCACCGCGGTCCAGCCGCGAGCTTCGCAGTCGCCCATGCCTTGATCGGCTTGGGCGGCTTGAACTCCTCGCCGGACCCGCGTCCCGGTCCGCCACCCATGCCACCGGAGCGGCCTCCACCACCGCCCATGCCAAGCCCGCCGAGCATCGGCCGCCTCCCTCCGCTTTCAACCTCCGGGGTCTCGAGGCCGATGCCGATCGTCTCACCGGCTTCCGCGCCGATCGCGTACGGACGATCGGCGCCCTTCTCGAGCGGGACCTTCAGCTCATACAGGAGCGTTCCATCTCCGCTGCCGATGCGCACGGCGACGCCCGGTGTCAGGTCGATGAGCAGACTGCGCCGATCGTCCTTCTCGGGTCCGATCACCTCGAGGCGCGTCCAGCGTCCGTCCTTCGCAGGATCGAAGTCCACGCCGGCCGGGTCCGGGCGTCCGCCTCCCGGCCCGCCGAACCCTCCCGGCCGTCTCATCGGCGCACCGGATCCGCCTTCGATGACGGGGTACCGGATGCCGAACCGCTTCTTGGTCCCGCCGGCCGGATCGAACCACACGATGAGGCCGCGCGTAGCGAGCATCATGCGCGCGCCGGGATCGCTCGAGCTGAGCGCGACATAGAGGAACTCGCCGTCGTTCTTCAGGCCGATCGAGAACGGCACGTTCTCACCGAACGGCGAGAACACGGACCAGTCGGCGCTCGCGCCGTCGATGGCGATCTCGCCCTCGCGCCACGCGCTCTGTAACGCCGCGACGCGCGAGTCGGCGGTCAGGCCGATCGGCGCCGCGAGTGCCGCAGCCACTGCCGCAGAGATACCCCACCGGACCAGGGCGCGCGGACCCCGTGACCACATCCTCATTTCGCCTCCTGGGTGCATCGAGTCGCTGGCAGGCGCTGGCCGAGCACATGCGAAGGATTAGACCCGGACAACGGACATTCTATTCCACCCTCCGGACCTGCGCTAAGCTATGTGGCAGAGTCAGACTCAGGAGGGACCATGAGCACTCGCACCCTGTCCGCGGCGTTCGCGCTCGCCGGCGCCGTCGCGATCGGATTCTTCCTCGGGGCGCTCGCGAGCGCGCCCGCCGGCGCGCAGGCGCCCGCCGCGCAGTCAGGCGGCCGCGCCGAGCGCACAGCCTGGTACTTCTACCGCGTCACGTGGGGAGATCAGGACGAGTTCGTCGATCTGTTCCAGAAGAACCATTATCCGGTGCTGAAGGATCAGATCAAAACCGGTCGCATCCTCGCCGTGCGCGCGTACGTGCCGACGTATCACGGCGACGGCCGCGCCGATTGGACGTTCGCGGTCGCGATCACCTACAAAGACACCGCGGCCATGACCGGCCCGTCTGGCGAGGACGAGATCGTGCGGCGGCTGTATGCGGATCAGGCGACGTTCCGGAAGGAGGAGCAGCGGCGCTTCGAGATCCTCGACGCGCACTGGGACGTCCCGCTCAACGAGATCGATCTCGACGCGCGGATGCCGTCACGGTGACGCGGATTGCGCAGGGGCGGAGCTTGCTCCGCCCGCCGCCCGGGCCGACCAAGGTCGGCCCCTACGATCTCCAACGGCGACGTCAGGTCTTGCGCGGGAACAGGGGGCGCCCAGCGATCGCCGAGGCGGTCAAGTAGGCCGCCGCGAGGGCCCCACCCAGGCCGCACGAGCTGATGTCCTGGCCGGTCAGGAAGAGCCCTCGCACACGCGTGCGCGGCTTCAGCTCGCGCTCCGCGGTGTCGGGACGGCGGTCGCGTTTTTAGGGAGGACCGATGGAGGAGGAGGACATAGGCGTCACGGCAGAGTATAGCCAACACCCATAGCCGACAGGACTATACTGTCCCAGCCCTGAAAGGAGCGTCCCGTGAAGCAGGCCATCCTCCTGATGCTGACCGCGCTGCTGGCTGTCGCCGCGTCGACTGTCGCGTCGGCGCAGGAGCGCGGCACTCTCGCACTCGTCTACTACTGGAAGGCCAAGCCCGGGCAGCTCGAGAGCTACAACCGTTACATCCGCGAGGTCGCCGAACCGATCGATGAGGAGGCACGCAGCCGCGGCGCGTTCCTGTCGGTGACGACGTTCGTGTCGCAGAAGCCCGACGGCCCGTGGACGCACATGCGCGTCTTCGTGCTGCGGGACAAGGCGCAACTGGATGGGCTGTCGAAAGCGCTCGACGCTGCCGGCGCGGCGCTCGAACCGGACGAGGCGAAGCGAAAGGCCCGATCGGAATACGCGGCCACTCTGCGCGACTTGGTCGCACAGGAGGTGGTGGCCATCCTCGGACGCTAGGGAAGTCTGCACGGCCTGCTAAGATCAGGGACGCCGTGAAGGCCCAGGTCCTCAGCACGCTTGGTCCTGTCGAGGACGGGCGTCTGACGCTCGTCGATCGCCCTGTGCCCGTGCCGGCCGCCGGCGAGATCCTCGTCCGCGTCGCGGCCTGCGGCGTCTGCCACACCGAGCTGGACGAGATCGAGGGCCGTCTGGCCCCGCGATTGCCGATCGTCCCCGGACATCAGATCGTCGGCCGTGTCGAACGGCTCGGCTCGGGCGCGACGCGGTTTCAGACCGGCGATCGCGTCGGGATCGCGTGGATCAACTGGGCGTGCGGCACGTGCGACGCGTGCCGCGCGGGCGCCGAGAACCTCTGCCCGGCCGCGCGCTGGACCGGCAAGGACGTCGACGGCGGCTACGCGGAGTACGCGGTCGTCCCCGAGGCCTTTGCGTATCCGATTCCCGCCCGCTTCGCCGACGCCGAGGCCGCGCCGCTGCTCTGCGCGGGTGTCATCGGCTACCGCGCGCTCCGCCTCTCGAATCTCTCCGACGGCCAGACGCTCGCGCTCTATGGCTTCGGCGCCTCCGCGCACATCGTGATTCAAGTGGTGAGGAGCCGGTATCCGCGCACGCGGATCGTGGTGTTCACCCGAAGCGAAGAGCACCGCGAGCTCGCGCGACGGCTCGGCGCGCATTGGACCGGGAGTGCGGCTGACGCTCCACCCGGCCCTGTGCACCGCGCGATCGACTTCACGCCGATCGGCTCGACGATCCGCGACGCCCTCTCACGCCTCGCGCCAGGCGGCCGCCTCGTCGTCAATGCGATCCGCAAGCGCGATCCCGTGCCCGAGCTCGACTACGCCGCGCATCTCTGGCACGAGAAGGAAGTGAAGAGCACCGCGAACGTCACAAGGCAGGACGCGGAGGAGTTCCTGCCCCTCGCGGCCGATATCCCGATCGTACCGGAGGTGCGGACGTTTCGACTGGAAGACGCCAACGACGCGCTCGTGCTGCTCAAGCAGGGACGGATACAGGGGGCTCCCGTACTGACGATGACATAGACGGGTGTCAATCGGGTGATCGGATCATCGGCTGTCCCGCGGAAAGACCTTTGGGGCTGGACTTGGTCGACGAGGTGCCCATGTCGGATGAGTCGAGCATCGGTCCGGCGGACGTGAAGTCACTGGCGCGGCGCGCGCCCGACGCGCACAAGGGCCAGGCGGGCCGGATCCTGATCGTCGGCGGGTCGGCGTTCTTCCGCGGCGCGCTCGTCTACGCGGCGCGTGCCGCCGCGCAGATCGTGGATCTCGTCTACCACTGCGCCCCGGCGCCGTGTCGCGGGGCGATCGACATGCTGCCCGATTTGCTCGGCACGTGCGTCGAGGGTGACTACCTCTCGGTGGAGCATCTCGACGAGATTCTGCGCCGCATCGAGTCGTACCGAATTGACGCCGTGCTGATCGGACCCGGCATGGGCCTCGGGCCTGGCGCCGGCGTGCCCGCCGACACGCGCGAGTTGGTCGCAGGCCTGATTCCGCGGCTCGCAGACCGCAAGGTCGTCGTCGACGCCGACGGCCTGAACGCCCTCGAGGGCCATCTCGACGTCCTCGGTCCTCACGTCGCGCTCACGCCGCACCGGGGCGAGTTCCGCAGGATCGCCGGGGCCGAGCCGACGCCGGAGAATGTCGCGGCGTTCGCGAAGAAGCACAACTGCGTCGTCGTCGTGAAGGGCCCCGTCGACATCGTCTCGAACGGCGATCGCACGCGCGTCAATCACACCGGGAATCCCGGCATGGCGACCGGCGGAACCGGCGACGTGCTGTCGGGGACGCTCGCGGCCTTCGCCGCGCGCAACGATCTCTTCGCCGCGGCCTGCGCAGCGGTGTACGTCACGGGCCTCGCCGGCGACTTCCTGAAGGAAACGAAGGGCGAGCACTTCACCGCCGGCGAAGTGGCCGACCTCATCGGCGGGGCGATTCACTGGGCCGAGGAGTGTTGAAACGCCCCGGCGAGGCCGCCCGCGCGAGGGTCACGACAATCACCCTGCCCCTCCGACGACGACCCGCAAACGATCCGGGAACGCCCACCGAACACGAGCGAGTCAGGACGGCGCCGAGCGGCTCGGCGGATCCCAACGCTTCCCTTCGACGATTTGACTGTGTGAGTTCATGCGTCTAATGTGTCCCACGACGACCTCACCGAGCACATAAGGCTCGCCGGAGAGCACCAGCTACGGCCTGCTCCAGGAGACAGGCCATGAAGATCTGTGGCGGCCGTCGGGACGAGGAGAAAGGTGGGATCGTCGAGGTTCGACACCACGCGACCGACGACTGGCGCCATGTGGCACACGGTTCGTCGGGACACATGGCGCGAGACGGTGGGTTCCCCCTGGAGACCCCACCGTGGTAGCGAACACGGGCCGCAAAAACCGGACGCTCGCGGAGTAAAACGGAGGGAGACTGGAAATGGCGCTTGCGCGCTGTGAGCACCATCCGCCGCAGGCCGGCAAGAAGACCTACGTTCGTGCTGTGCCTGCCGCTGGTCCCGGTCTGGTCTGCGGCGCCGATCGCTGCTTCAGTGATGCACAGGTCTGGCTTACCGCGGAGGAAGCGCAGGCATACGAACGCGGCGAGACGGTGTTCGCGCCGGATTCGGCCACGGCCAAGTTTCGGGTTCAGCGATCGTCAAAGCCGCGGACGGAGGTTCGGAGCTAAGCGACGATGCCCTCTCGAGCGACAATCGCAGTCGCCCCCACGCTCGTGAAGTGGGCTCGTGTGAGCGCCGGCTTGACCGTCCAGAAGGCGGCCCGGCGGGCCGGGATCAAGGCGGCCCGACTGACGGAATGGGAGGAGACTGCCGAGGCGCGCACAACGCCGCGCCAGCTCGAACGGCTGGCGGATGCCTGCAAGCGGCCGGTCGCCGCGTTCTTCCTGCCCGCACCCCCGACTGAGCCGCCCCCCCCGCTCGACTTCCGCATCCTGCCCACCGCGGATCGACCCGCTCTATCGTCCACCACGCTGATCGCGATCCGCCGCACCCGGCGGCTACAGCGGCTCTATGCGGATCTCGATGGGGACACGCGGGCCGCGAAGACGCTGCCACGGCTCCGACTCACCGATGATCCCGAACGCGCCGGCGGTGTGATGCGAGCGATGCTGCGCGTGCCGCCGGAGGCCTCGGCAGGGCGAGAACCGCACGAGGTGTTGAACCTCTGGCGTGCGGCCGTCGAGCAGCGCGGCGTGCTGGTCTTCCAGTTCGGGATGCCAATCCGTGAGGTCCGAGGCTTCTCGCTGACTGATGGCGTGCCCGCGATCGTGCTCAACACGAAGGACCATCCACATCCCCGGGTGTTTACGCTCGTACACGAGTTGACGCACCTGCTGGTCCGGCAGCCCGGGCTCTGCAATCCCGACGAAGCGATCGACGTGCGCCAGGCCATCCGCACTCTGGGCGGTGAGACCGGCCGGCCGTTCGATGCGGTTGAAGTCTTCTGCAACGCGGTGGCCGGCGCCTGCCTGGTGCCCCTAGACGCGCTCCTGGCGCGCCCGCTTGTCCAGGCGTTCCAGCGCGAACGGGCGCGCCTTGAGGATGTGGTGAGGGATGGCGTCGCCACGTTCGGCGTGAGCCGCTACGTGATCTTGCGGCGCCTCCACACGGCGCGCGCGCTGAGTCAGGCTCGATACGACCAGACCGTTGAAGTGTGGCGCGCGGAAGCCGGGCGGGCGGTGCCGCGACGCAAGCGCGGCGGCCCGGCGCCCGCGCAGCGCGTTGTGAGCGAACTCGGGCGCTCGTTCGTCTCGCGTGTCCTGCGCGCGCACGAGCGTCAGGAAATCACGGGCGCCGACGTCGCGGACTACCTGTCCATCCGACTGAAGCACCTGCCGCGCGTGCAGGCCCTGGTGGCCACGGACTGATCATGCCGCGGCTCTACTGCGTCGACACCAGCTCGCTCATCAAGCTGAAAGACTTCGAGCGCGACGTCTTCAGGTCCGTATAGGAGGTCGTCGAGGAGTTGATCCGATCGGGTCGGTTGTTCGCCCCGCACGAGGTGAAGCGGGAGTTGCGTGTTGGCGATGACGAGATTCACAAGTGGGCCGCGCGACAGCCGGGTCTGTTCGCGGATCTCGACGCTGCGCAAGCGGCGGTGCTCACGGAGATCGAAGGCCGGTTCCCGGGGCTGGCGGATCATCTGCGGGCCGGGCCCCACGCCGATCCCCTGGTGGTCGCGCTGGCGCTCCATCGGAGCCGGATGGAGTCGACCGTGCAGTGCCAGGTCGTGACCGAGGAGCGCGCGCGTGGGCCAGGGTCGACGAGGATTCCGAACATCTGCCAGGCGTACAACCTGCCGTGCTCGAACCTCGTCGGTGTATTCCGCCTCGAAGGGCGGGTCTTCTGAGTTCGGAGGAGAGGCCCCAATCATGGTCGCTGCCATCTACGCCCGCAAGAGCCCCGGTGAGAACAGCATCGCCGATGAGGCGAAGGCCGGCATCGAAGCGTAGAGGGGACCGATGGCACACCACTGGCACGCTCCGCTCGATCCTGCCTGCCCGGACGTCGAGAGCTACCTGCGAGTGCTGTATGACGATCCGATGACCGCGCACTCGCGGTGCGCGGATGAGATCGTCACGGACTTCGAGCGCTGGCATCGCCGGGCCTGCCCGCGGTGCCGGGAGTACCGCGCCGTCAACATCGGGGTCCGGGAAGGAGGCGACCAATGACGTTCGCCGCCACCAACAAGGAGGACACAGCGTGGGCGTTTCTGCTGCGCCACTGGAAGTGGATCCTCATTTTGGGGTCCGTCAATTGGGTGGCTTGGTACGGTTTCGAGCGGATCCACAACATTGAACTCGGATACCGCGATCTGTGGCCGCTGCGGTTCTATCTACTCTCCGGTCTGCTGCTGTTCGATAACCTGTGCGTCCTCTGGTGGTACGCCAACCTAACGGAGCAGCAGAAGGAGGCTGCCAAACAACAGCTTCGACTCGCCAAAAAGGACTACATCGAACGCAACAAGCCAGTCGTCTATTCTGACCGATGGGAGCATCCGGAGAAGGAAGGCGACTTCTGCTATGTGATTCGGAATGTCGGCGGCGGAGGGCGGGGTCGAGGCCTAGCGGCCTCTCGGCCGGACGAGGGGCAGGGCCGATCATAGTCCGCGGGCTGACCGCAGCGGCGCTCGTTCAGGGCCAGAGCCGCCCTTCCGCCACCGCGTCCAGCCAGGCGGCGACAGGCCAGATATCAATGCCGTCGTCGGTGCGCAGCCGGCGCGATCCGAGATAGAGGAGGATCCGCCGGACCAGGCCGCCGAGGTGGCCGATCGCCCTGAGGCCTACGAGTTCGGCCGCCGAGACCCGAGGCCGCGCCTTGACTTCGATGGCCAGGTACTCCCGTCCTCGCCTGAGCAGGAAGTCGACTTCGGTCGAGTGGGCCTGCGCTAACGCCCAGTACCAGATGTCATCGAACACCGCCGCCGCTTCGTTGTGCGCGCGAAGATACGTTGACCACCTGTCCGTGGAAGAGCGCGGCGACCGGAAGAAACCTCGCGAATGCCGGCAGGTTGCGGACGAGCGCCTCCCCACGAATCTCCTCCTTCACATAGAGCTGGACATAGCTCTCGAGGGTGGCTCGCCGATCGCTCGCCTGCCAGGAGGAATGACGACAACCATGACAGCGCTGTGGGACGTGGCCGCCGGACCGCCAGGTGCTGGGCGCCTTCGTCTGGCGGCGGTCAGTGACAGGTGGGCGCGGCCGTCCGGGCCACCGGCTCGGCCCCGATTCCCGTCACCAGCTCGATTGAGACGACGGGGCTGGTGACGATCCGCTGGCGGCGGTCGTGAAGCTCCATCCGGAACCCCACGTAGATCCCACCGATCTTCAGGAACGTCCCGCCGAGCGAACTCCCGGCCAGGACGGCGCGGGTGCGTTCAGGGAAGAACCGCCCGCCCCGCACGAGGACGTCTCGTGTCCGGCCCGAGAGCACGACGATCTCATAGAGCGTGTTGCGGGTGCGGACGTACAGGGGAGCCAGATCCAGGTCGCCGCGGTCGAGCTGGATACCGTTCGTCCAGTCGTGGGCGGCCCAGCGGTCCAGCAAGGCGACCGTCGGGCACCACAGTTCCGACCGTATCACGTCGCCGAAGCGGTCCATGACTCTAGTGTCGCATGGATCTCGAGATTCGGTGCCCTCGCCGCTCGGCAGCCCGTACACGGTCCGCGCGCCGGTGGTCGCGACCAGCTCAATCCGCATCGGCCGCGTCAGGAGCGCGGCACTGGCTGCGGCGAGTCCACGCCGAGATTCATGTAGGCGAGCCAGCCGTCCTGGTGGCGGTCGTTGTCCCAATCGACCCAGTTCAGGTCCATGCGGTCGCCGTCGATCTTCTCGGTGAACGCGTCGGCGAACCGCGTGTAGATCGGCCCGCGATGAAGATGAGCGCGCGCTCAGCCGGCAGGCGCGTCGCCATCCAGCGCAGAATCTCGAGCATCTTCGCGTAGTCGTTGAAGATGTAGCCCGTGTAATGCTGGCCGTGCAGCGTCACGGCTCAGCGGTAGTGTCCGGTTTCAGCCGGACCGTCCCGATCGCCGCCGCCGCGCTCACGCTCTTAATCCACGCCCGCCGCGAAATCGTGTCGCCCAGGCGGCGGACGTGACGACCGCGCCGCGGGAGTGTCAAGCCGTCCTTCCGTGGTCCTTCCGTGGTCCTTCCGTGGTCCTTCCGTGGTCCTTCCATGGTCCTTCCGTGGTCCTTCCGTGGTTCTTCCGCCCAGCGGCGCCTGCATCGTCAGGTCCATCGCCGGCCTCACCTCCTCGAAGATCGCCACCATCGTCTCGATGAGGTCCGGGCCACTCATGCGGCGGACATCCTGCTCGTCCATTGGGTAGTAGAGCTGGAAGCCGCACCACTCGTTCGCCGGCGCACAACCGAGGAGGCGGCGCAGCGCAACGGCTCCTGGCAGATTCTTGCGCGAGAACTCGTGCGGCTCAGACCAGCTTCCCGCGTGCACCATGAAACCGTCTCGTGTGAGCCGCTTCAGCTCGCGCTCGAGCGCGCCGCGCGG
>CAYHSN010000091.1:0-9918 GCA_964359235.1 uncultured Vicinamibacterales bacterium
TGGTCAGCATGAGCTGACCGCCCGCCTCGAGCCCCTCGATGACGAGCGGCTTCAGATTGGCGCGCGCCGCGTAGAGCGCGGCCGTTAAACCCGCCGGGCCCGATCCGATGATGATGACTTCACGGGTAGAATCCGACATGATACGGAACTCGGGCGACCCACCGGGTCGCCCCTCCACGCGCCTTACCCGTCACTTCGCCCGTCGCTCGTTACTCGTTACTCGTGACTGTTCCTCGTTCCTCGTTCCTCGTTCCTCGTTCCTCGTTCCTCGTTCTCTGTCTCACCCCACATGCTTATCGATCGCCTTCTTGAGCGCCGTCTTGTCGACAAGGCCGACGATCTGCTCTACGGGCTGGCCCCCTTTGAAGAGCATGAGCGTCGGAATGCCCCGGATGCCGTACGTCATCGGCGTGCTCGGGTTGTGATCGATGTTGAGCTTGCCCACGACCACCTTGCCGTCGTACTCGGCCGCGATCGCGTCGACGGTCGGCGCCATGCGCAGACACGGGCCGCACCACTCCGCCCAGAAGTCGACGAGCACGGGCTCGTTGGCCTTCAGCACGGCCTCACCAAAATCCCCATCAGTGAATGTCTTGACCTTGTCGGACGCCATGAATCATGTCTCCCTGATAGCCTTCCTGTACACTTTGACATACTCCCGGGCCGAAACGTCCCAGGAGTAGTCCTTCCGCATCCCCGCCAGCATCACCTTGCGCCAGGCTGATTTACGCCGGTACGCCGCGAGCGCGCGCGCGATCGCGGCAAACAGCGCCTCGGCCGTGTACTCCTCGAAGCGGAACCCGGTGCCACGGCCCGTGCGCTCGTCGACGTCCTCGACCGTATCGAAGAGCCCGCCCGTCGCCCGCACGATCGGGACGGTGCCGTACCGCATGCTGTACATCTGATTGAGGCCGCAGGGCTCGAACCGCGACGGCATGAGGAACATGTCCGCGCCGGCCTCGACCAGGTGCGCCAGCGCCTCATCGAAGCCGACTCGCACGCCGATGCGATCGGGGACCCTCGCCGCGAGGCGCGCCCACATCTCCTGGTACCGCCGCTCGCCGGTACCGACGATGACGAACGTCGCATCGAGACCGGCGAGCTCCTCCGAGGCCGCCGCCAGCAGATCGAGACCTTTCTGATCGACCATCCGCGACACCATGCCGATGACGGGGCGTTCGAGCGCCGCCTCGTCGTGCGGCAGCCCGAAGGTCCTCAGCAGCTCGATCGTGCACCGTCGCTTCCCGTCGAAATCTCGCGGTCCGTAGCGCGCAGGCAGCAGCGGGTCGGATTCCGGATTCCAGACGTCGCGATCGATGCCGTTCAGGATGCCGACGAGCCGATCGCGGCGGGCCGCGAGGATGCCCTCGAAGCCGCAGCCGAACTCCGGCGTCACGATCTCGACGGCATAGCGCGGGCTCACCGTCGTGATGAGATCGCTGAAGTTGATGCCCGCCTTGAGGAAGCTCACCTGTCCCCAGTACTCGAGGCCGGCCGCGGTGAACAGCTCCCATTCCAGCCCCAGCGCGGGCAGCACGGCGGCCGGAAACAGTCCCTGATAGGCGAGATTGTGAATCGTGAACACGACCGGCAACCGGCCACGCGTGC
Organism: uncultured Vicinamibacterales bacterium; assembly: GCA_964359235.1. Lineage (GTDB taxonomy): Bacteria > Acidobacteriota > Vicinamibacteria > Vicinamibacterales > JAHECP01 > CAYHSN01. The sequence goes on from CAYHSN010000091.1 coordinate 1,609, forward strand.
GGCGGCCGGCGGCCGCCCGCGTCAGATACATCGGTGTCAGGCCCGACTGCCATTCGTGCGCGTGCACGACCGCCGGCTGCGCGTGGCGCGTGGCGACCGCGACCGCCGCGCGGGCGAGCAGCGCGAAGCGAAACGCGTTGTCAGGGTAGTCCACGTGGTTCTCGCCGTAGATCCCAGGCCGGTCGTAGAAAGGCGGATAGTCAACCAGGACGACACGCGCGCGATCGGCGAGCGCGTGCTCGACCAGCTCCACCTCGTGGACGCCGTCACCGAGTTCGATCGGCACGCGTTCGAGGCTCGAGCCGACGGCCTCGATGCCACGATAGCGCGGCGTCACGAGCGTGACCTGATGGCCCTGCCGGGCGAGCGCCAGGGCGAGCGCGCCCGTCACGTCCGCCAGGCCGCCGGTCTTCGAGAACGGGGTGACTTCGGGGGACACGACGAGAATCGACAGGGGCCGGACCCTCTGTCGAGGCGGGGGCGCGGGCGAGACGGAAGGCGCTCGCATCATCAGCGGCATGCGCGCGCGGCGCAAACACCGGATTCTACCACGCGGGCCCGCAACGCTCGCTCAACCCGATCGACGCCGCCGGGTTTCGAGCGCGCGCCCGCGCGCCGCCTCCTCTTCGGCCTCGTCGGCGCGACCCAGCCGGCTGTAGATGTCCGCGAGCACGTAGTGGCCGAGCGGCGCGTACTCCGAGCGCGGGGCGAGCGCGAGGCCGCGCTTCGCCAGCTCGATGGCGTCATCGAGCCGCGCGCCCTGATCGAGGTACAGCTTGGCCAGATACAGGTAGCCCTCGGCGAACACGGGATTCATGACGAGCGCCTGCTGGAAGGCCTGCTCCTGCTCGGCGGCGCGTCCGAGCTGCTCGTAGATCCGCCCCAGATTGAACGCGGCCTTGTAACTCGTCGGGTGGAGGTCGATTTCCATCCGGTACTCGCGGATGGCGGTCTGCCGATCCCCCCGCTCCTCCGCGATGAGCGCGAGGTTGAAGTGCGCGAGGCGCACATCTGTCTGCTGGCCGAGCGCGGCGCGAATCTCGCGCTCGGCGGCGGCGAGATCGCCGCGCTTGAAGAAGACCACGCCCAGGGCGTTGCGGGCCGACGCCACCCGCTCGTCGAGCTCCAGCGCGGCGCGAAACGCCGGCTCGGCGCGGTCGAGCTGGTTGAGATCGAAATAGACCTCGCCGAGCTGGTAGCGCACATAGGCGTTGCGCGGATCTTTCTTCAGATACTGTTCGTAGCCGAGCACGGCAGCCTGGGAGTCGCCGATGCGCCGGTACGCGTTGGCGAGGTTGATCGTGGCGAGATCGTAGTCGGGTTTCAACACCAGGGCCCGCTGGTAGTGCCGAATCGCCGCAGGCACGTCGCCCTGACGGACGTACTCGTTGCCGAGCATCACCCAGGCGTCGATGATGTCGGGGTCCTGATCGATGACCTGCTGGAGCCGCGCGATCTTCCGGTCGCCCGTTTCGTTCGCCCCGCCTTCCTGCGCCGCCACCATCAGGTTGAACACGTCGATCTTGTCCTTGGGGTCCGGCAACCGCTCGCCGGGCTTCGGCGCCGCGTGCACGAACGTGCCGATGTAGCCCAGCGCCGCCAGACGCTCCCGCGTTTCCGGGTCCACCGCGCCAGGCTGCGCGCCCGGCCCGGTCTCGCGCTCTGCCCCCAGGCGCGCAAGTTGCGCCGCCATCCGATCGGCGAGCGCCCGTCGCTCCGCGTAGACGTTCGTGGTCTCGTCCGGATCGCGATCGAGGTCGTACAGCTCCGGGCGCGGCGCATCGATGTATTTGAAACGCCCCACCCTCAGGGCGCGAAGCTCGCTCCAGCCGAAGTGATTTCGCGCGTACCACGACTCGCTGTAGGCCTCCAGGTCGAGGTCGGGCGCGTCGCCCGTCATGAGCGGCGCGAGACTGCGGCCCTGCACCCCGGCCGGCGCCTCCATGCCCAGAAGGTCGAGCAACGTCGGCAGCACGTCCTCGCTCCGCACGATCGCCCTGACGCGACGCCCGCGCGCCCGTTCGAACGGCGCGCGGATGACGAGCGGCGCGCGCACGGTGGCGTCGTACACGAACAGCCCGTGCGTGCCCTCGCCGTGCTCGGTGAGGCTCTCCCCGTGGTCGCCCATGACCACGATGACGGTGCGGTCCGTCAGGTGGCGGCTCTGCAACCACTCGATGACGCGCCCGACCTGGAAGTCGGTGTACGCGATTTCGCCCTGATACGGCCGGCGGGCGAATCGCGACTTGAACGGCTCGGGCGGCTCGTACGGCGAGTGCGGATCGTAGAAGTGCAGCCAGGCGAAGAAGCGTTCTTCGCGATGCTCTTCCAGCCACGGCAACGCCGCATCGACCACTTCCGACGCGCGGCGCGCCACGCTGCCCAGCGAGAGCGTCTTGTATTTGGAGATCGCGAAGTCGTCGAAGTACCGCTCGAAGCCCTGATCGAGCCCCCACTTCCCGTCCAGCACGTACGCGCCGACAAACGCGCCCGTTCGCCAGCCGGCCGCCTTGAGCGTCTCGGCCAGCGTCGTGTGACGGGTGTCGAGCACGTAGCCGCCGTTGTCGCGCACGCCGTGCACGGGCGGCAGCACGCCGGTGAAGATCGTCGAGTGTGCCGGCAGCGTGAGCGGCACCGCCGCCACGGCCGTTTCGAACAGCACACCCTCCTCGGCCAGCCGATCCACGTTCGGTGTCCCGGCGTCAGGGTTGCCGTACGCGCCCAGTCGATCCGCGCGCGTGGTGTCCAGCGTGACGAAGAGGACGTTGAGGTCGCGGGCGCGGACGCCGCGCGGCAAGGGACCGAGATCGATGCCGGTGCGGCTGGCGACAGCCCGCGGCCACAGCCACCACGCCAGCCCCGCGCCCACGAGCGCCACGCCGGCCAGCCCGACGAGCCACCTCGATCGAATCCGCATCACGGTCACTTCAGCTTCTCGAGCGCGTCGCGGGCCGGCGTGAAGGCCGGGTCGGCTTTCAGCGCGAGCTGGAAGCGCCGGGCGGCCTCGGCGCGATCGGCGCGGCGCAGGGCGATCAGCCCGAGGTTGTAGTGCGCGGGCGCCACGCGGTACTTCATCTCGATGAGGCGCGCGAAGTGCTCCGCCGCCACGTCGAACGCCCCGAGACGCAGCGAGACATCCGCCAGGTTGGCGCGAGCGCGCGGGTCGCGTCCGTTCAGCTCGACGGCCAGGCCTAACGCGCCGGCCGCGTCCTGGAAGAGGCCGGCTTTCTGATACACGACGCCCGAAGTGTACAGGCCATAGAACGACCGCGGCTCCAGCGCGAGGCCCTGCCGGCAGCGGGCAATCGCCGCGGCCGTGTCCCCTCGCCCGATGAGCACTTTGGCCGCCTCGAAATGCGGCATCGCCCACTGAGGGTTGAGCTGCGATGCCGCGTCGTACTCATCCAAGGCCGCCTGGGCGTTTTCCTGCGCGGCGTACGCGTTGCCCAGGTACAGGTGGGCCTCGAACGCCCGCACGTTGGCCGCGATGAGCTCCTTGAACACCGGCACGGCCAGCTCGGTCTGTCCTTGATCAAGCGCCCCAAGCGCCTGATTGAATCGCTGCCGGTAGGCGCGGTAGTCGAGGATGTGATCCTTCGGATCGTCGGTGGCGGATCCCGAGCCGGCGGGCGCGAAGGTCCCGATATACCCGAGCGCCCGCAGGCGCGCGACCGCCTCCGGATCCGGCTGCGCCGGCGGAGGCGTCGTCGCCGGCTCGAGCGCGCGTGTGAGCGCGGCGAGATCCGCGGCGAGCCGTCCGGCGACGGCCGGCTTCTCGGCAATCACGTTGCGTTGCTCACCGCGGTCGATGCGCAGGTCGTACAGCTCGGGCTTCGGCGCCGCGATGTACTTCCACTCGCCCGCCCGGATCGCCCTCAGCTCGCTCCATCCGAAGTGCAGCCGCGGATACCAGCTTTCCGCGTACGACACGGGCGGGTCGCGCCTGGCGCCGCCGTTCAGCAGCGGCACGAGGCTCTCGCCGTCGAGATCCGGACGCGGCGCCAGACCCGCCAGCGCCTCGAGTGTCGGCGCGATGTCCACACCGCGGACCTGCTCTCCGACGCCGGCGGGCTTCAGGCCCGGTCCCGCCACGATGAGCGGCACGTGCAGCGTCGCGTCGTAGACGAAGAACCCGTGATCCAGCTCGCGATGATCGCCGAGCGACTCGCCGTGGTCGCCGGTGACGACGACGAACGTGGAGGCGCGGTCCACGCGCCTCAACACCCGGCCGAGCGCGCTGTCGGCGGAGGCGACTTCCGCGTCATATGGCCGCCGGGGGTGCAGCTTCTCGAACTCGGGCGGCGCGCTGTATGGAAGGTGCGGGTCGAAGAAGTGCAACCAGAGGAACCACGGCGACGCCGGCCGGCTGTCGAGCCATCGGATGGCGAGGTCGGCCACTTCGCGTCCCGGCCGCTGCAGCTCCGAGAGCGCCGCGCTTCCACCCGCGATCGGCGGCATCTCGTCGTCGTAGCGCGCGAAACCTTGTGACAGGCCGTACGATTCGTCCAGGATGACGCTCGCCACAATGGCGGCAGTCTGGTAGCCAGCCTCGCGCAGGCGTTCAGCTACCGTCACCGCCGATTCCGCGAGGGGCGCAATACCGTTGAGCCGGAGCCCGAAGCGCGCCGGGTACCGCCCGGTCAGGATGCCCGCATGCGCGGGCAGTGTCAGGGGCGAATGGGAAACGGCGTCCGTGAAACGGATCCCTTCGGCCGCGAGCCGATCGAGGTGGGGTGTGGTCGCCGGCGTGTAGCCGTAGGCGCCCAGTCGATCCGCCCGCAGGGTGTCGATGGTGATCAGGAGCAGGTTCGGACGGGTCGGGGGAAGCTGACGTGCGGGCGCAGTGCCCATTCCACAGAGCAAGCCGAGGCTGCAACCCAGCAGGAGAAACCGGCGCACGCGAGTATCGTACTACGGGACTGATTGAGGACTGAGGACCGAGGACTGAGAGCCTGTGAAGAAATCCCATCGTACGTAGCGCGCATCTTCAGATGCGCCCGACAGGCCGGACTAAAGTCCGGCGCTACGGCGATTTCTTCACAAGCTCTGAGAAATCGCTGTTCGGACCGCGGCGGAACGGTAAGGCACTCGCGTTTTTGGGCCGAGTCGTGTAGGATGCGCCCACTGCAGTGACGGTCCAAAAGGAGAGACCTTCATATGAGAGTGAAGTTGCTCATCCTGCTCGTGACGGCCGTGTTGCTGACGCCGGCGCTGGCGACGGCCCAGATCGGCCAGACGGCGACCCTCAGTGGCATCGTGACCGACGCGAGCGGGGGCGTGCTGCCGGGCGTCACCGTTTCGGTGTCGAGCCCGGCACTCATCGGGGGATCGCGAACCGCGGTCACCGATGGCAATGGGGCTTACCGCTTCCCGTCTCTGCCGCCCGGCCTCTACACGCTCAAGGTCGAACTGGAGGGCTTCAAGCCGATCACGCGCGAGAACGTGCGGCTGCAGCTCGGCCAGACGATCTCCCTTGACGCATCGATGGAGGTCGGCGGCGTACAGGAAACGGTGACGGTCACGGGCGAATCACCCGTGGTCGACGTGAAATCGTCGGCTGCTCAGAAGAACCTGCCGCAGGAGATTCTGGAGTCGACACCCTTTACCAGCCGCTTCGGCCCGGCGGCGATGCTCCTGGCGCCGGGTGTCAATCCGAACAACTACACCTCCTACGGCAGCGGCGGCTCGTCGTCGAACGCCTACATGATCGACGGCGTGGACGTGAGCGACCCGGAAGGCGGCACCATCTGGCTGTTCGCCAACTACAACTGGATCCAGGAGGTCCAGGTGATCGGGCTCGGCGCCGCGGCCGAGTACGGCGGGTTCACGGGCGTCGCATCGAACAGCCTCTTCCGATCGGGGAGCAACAGGTTCAGCGGCCTCATCGAGACGCTGTACGAGAACGACGCCATGACGGGCGAGAACACGTCGGCGGCGATCCTCAAGCAGAACCCGTCGCTCAAGTCCGGCACGACCGACTACGTGACCGACAGCACCGCGCAGGTCGGCGGACCGTTCAAGCTCGACAAGGCCTGGTTCTTCGCGAGCTTCCAGTACTTCCGGCCCAAGCAGGCGGCGGCGGGCTACCCGCCGGCCGTGCCGGAGGGGTACACGGCAGCGCAGGTCAATGCGAAGGGGCCTTCGGCCCGACTCGAGAACTCGCCGAGGTTCCTCTTCAAACCGACGCTGAAGATCTCCGACACCGATCAGCTCACGGGTTTCTTTGAAACCGACAGCTACACCGTCGACGGCCGGCGGCAAAGCGCGCGGGTCGCCCCGATCGCGACGTTGCACCAGGAGTCACCGGAACTCGCGTGGAACGCCAACTACACGAAGGTCATCTCGTCGACCTCCGTGTTCGACGTGAAGTACTCGGGGTTCTGGGGCTATTACTACCTGAGCCCGTACAACGGTGACGACACGCCCGGCTGGTACGACATAACCGAGGATTTCTACGCGGTCAACTCGTACTACTACTACAACGCCGACCGCGTGCGGCACCAGGCCAACGCGAGCCTCACGAAGTACGCCACGGGCTTCGCCGGCGAGCACAACCTGAAGTTCGGGGCGGAGTTCGAGCGCAGCTACGTGAAGAGCGAGCTCGGGTACCCCGGTGGGATGTATGTGTTCGCCGATGGGGGCGTCCCCTACTACGCGCAGCTCTGGGACGGCTACCTCAAGGACAACATCAACACCAGGTTCACCGCGTTCGCGCAGGACTCGTGGAGCGTCAACGACAGGCTGACGATCAACCCGGGTGTTCGCTGGGACCACTTCAGCGGATTCAACAAGCATCTCGACAAGAGCGTGTTCTCGTCGAACGGCGTGGCGCCCCGCATCGGCTTCGCATACGACTTCACGGGCGACGGCAAGACCGTGCTCCGCGGTCACTACGGCTGGTACTTCGACGGCGCGAAGTCGAGCTTCTACGACCTGCTCGACCCGCAGATCGCGCCCCTCTACGGCGCCTACATCGACGCGAACCTGCACCTCATCAGCGACACGTACCTGTTGGCCCCAGGCACCAACCGGACGCTCGACGAGGACATCAAGCACCCGCGGATGAACCAGGCCATCATCGGCCTCGAGCGTGAGCTGTTCCCCGGCTTCTCGCTGGGCGTCACGGGCATCCTCCGCGACAACACCGACTTCATCGACGACGTGCTGACCAGCGGCCAGTTCACCACGCGGGCCGAGCGCGACGTCGGACCGGATGGTGTCGCGGGGACGGGCGATGAGACGTCGGTCACGCTGACGACCTACCGTCAGACGAACGACGCGCTGGAGAACGAGTACCTCATCACCAACCCCGACGGCGCGTTCCGCAAGTACCGGGGTGTCGAAATCTCGGCGAACAAGCGCATGAGCCACCGGTGGCAGATGCAGGCCTCGTGGGTCATCTCGAAGATCACGGGCAACATCAACAACACCGGTCAGTTCGGCAACACGAGCGAGTACAACGACCCGAACCAGGACTCGCGTTTCCAGCCGCTCCGCGAGGGCCGGCTGTCGCGTGACAACACCCACATCGCCAAGGTGCTGGGCACGGTGCGGGGGCCCTGGGGCATCCTCGCCTCGGGCGCGTTCTTCTATACGACGGGCGACACGTTCAACCGTGTGATGCGCGTGCGCCTGCCGCAGGGACGGAAGGATCTCTTCATCGAGGAGCGCGGCTCCCAGCGGTACGACAATCAGCCGCGTCTCGACATCAAGATCGAGAAGCAGTTCCGTCTCACGCCCGACGGCCGGCTCGGCGTCACGTTGGAGGGGTTCAACATCCTCAACAACGCCGCCATCACCAGCCGGACGACCCGCTCGGGAAGCTCGTACTCCACGCCGCAGGGGCTCGTGCAGCCCAGGCGGCTCCGCATCGGCGCGGTCTACCGCTTCTAGCAGCCCGTGGCGTAAGTCGCCAGGGCTGCGAGCGCACAGAGCATGAACCACAGAGCACGCCGAGGCCACAGAGAAAACCTTAGGAATCTCTGCGCTCTCTGTGTGCGCTGTGGTTCGTTCTCGGCGGCCTCGCAGGCCGTGCAGACTTCCACCACGGCTTGCTAGGCGGCACCGCGCGACAACTGCAGCCCTCTCTCCGGTGCTCCCGGAGAGGGGGCTTTTTTCATTGCAGATTGCAGGATTGCAGATTGCAGATTGAAGGGGTGATTGAGAATTGACGATTTGGGGATGGCCGCGTAATCCTGAAACATGAAATCCTGAAATCCTGAAATTCAGACCTCACTTGAGGATTACAATGCAGCCGTGACGCGCTATTCCGGAGCGGGCCGATCCGGGCCCGAGCCGCCAGACATCCTC
>CAYHSN010000092.1:0-1672 GCA_964359235.1 uncultured Vicinamibacterales bacterium
CACCCCCACTCGGCACGCCTCGCGTCTCCACGCTCGGCGTGGGCTCAAGGCTGCCGCCCCACGCCGCTCGCGCGCCAGCTCGGCCTGGTGGCGACCTTCATCCTCGTCATCTTCGTGGCGTCGCCCGAGGCGCGGGCCGGGCAGACGCCCGCGTTCGCGGCAGGGGCGCGCGCGGCGGCGCCGCCCGCGGCCACGGGAATCGACCTGCTCGTCGGCCGCTCGACCGTGCTCAACGTGGATCGCCCGATCGAGCGCGTGTCGCTCACGACGCCCGACATCGCGGACGCGCTCGTGACCGCGCCGCAGCAGATCCTCATCCACGGCAAGACGCCCGGCACGATCTCGCTGTTCGTGTGGGATCGCGCCGGCGGCATCACGTCGTACGAAGTCAGCGTGCGGCGCGATCTGAGCGCGCTCGCCGAGCAGATGCGCCAGCTCTTCCCGGGCGAGCCCGTCGCGGTCGCCGGCAACGGGAAAGACGTCGTGCTCTCGGGCACGGTCACGAGCAAGTACGTCGTTGAAAAGGCGGCCGACGTCGCCGGCGGCTACGTGGACAAGAAGGAGAACGTCGTCAATCTGCTGCGCCAGCAGGAAGGCGTGGCGTCGAACCAGGTGATGCTCCGCGTGCGCTTCGCCGAGGTGAGCCGGAACGCCATGCAGGAGCTGGGCGTGTCGTTCTTCACCGGCGCCGGCGGTCACCGGAGCTACGTCGGCCGGATGACCACGCAGCAGTTTCCGGGGCCGGACTTCGACGCCGAAAAGGGCCTCGTCTTCAGCGACTTCCTGAATTTTCTGCTCTTCAACAACAAGGAACAGCTCGGCGCCGTGGTGAAAGCGCTCAGCGAGAAAGGGCTCTTCCAGAGTCTCGCCGAGCCAAACCTCGTCGCGCAGAACGGGAAGGACGCGAGCTTTCTGGCCGGCGGCGAATTCCCGTTCCCGGTGGTGCAGAGCAGCGCCGCCGGAAACGCCGTGACCATCCAGTTCAAGGAGTTCGGCATCCGCCTGAGCTTCACGCCGACGATTCTTCAGGGCGATTTGATCCACCTCAAGGTGCGGCCGGAGGTGAGCGCGCTCGACTTCCAGAACGCCGTCACGATCGAAGGCTTCCGCGTGCCGGCGCTCTCGACGCGGCGCATCGAGACCGACGTCGAGCTGCGCGACGGCCAGACGTTCGCCATCGCGGGTCTGATGAACAACACGGTCAGCGAAACGATGCGGAAAATTCCGGGGATCGGCGACATCCCGGTGCTGGGATTGCTCTTCCGAAGCCGCGCGCACCAGAAGCAGCAGACCGAGCTCGTCGTGATGATCACACCCGTGATCCTGAAGCGCGACTCGACGGGCGTCGCGTCGGGCCTGCCCGGTCTGGTGACGCCGTTTCTGCCGCCGGCGAAGAATCCGATGCCGCCGCCTCCGCCCTACGCGCCGAAAGGCGATGAACAGGCCGGACTGAAGTCCGGCGCTACGACGACACCCGCAGAGCCCGACGTAGCGCGCGACTTTAGTCGCGCCGGGCAGGCTGGACAGGCCGGACTGAAGTCCGGCGCTACGACGACACCCGCAGAGCCCGACGTAGCGCGCGACTTCAGTCGCGCCGGGCAGGCTGGACAGACCGGACTGAAGTCCGGCGCACCGACGACTGGCACCGGTGGGGGCCGGCTTCAGCCGGCCC
>CAYHSN010000092.1:1772-8353 GCA_964359235.1 uncultured Vicinamibacterales bacterium
CGATCGCGCGCGAGCAGGCGAAGAGGGACGCCGAGGCCGCGAAACGCGCGGTCGCGGAAGCCGACACGCTGCGTCAGAGGGAAGAGAAGCTCGCCCGCGAGCGCGCGAAGCAGGAGACCGAATCCGCGAAGCGCGCCGGCGAGATCGCGAAGAAGCGGGAGAAGGAAGAACAGGAACGAGCGAAGGTGCTCGCCGAGGCTGACGCGCGCCTGCGCGCCGCGCAGAGCAAGTATCAGGCCGAAGTGAAGAAGCAAACCAAACCCGGCGGCGAGTCGACCATCAAGGAGTAGGGGCCGAGCTTGCCTGCCCCGAGCCGGGTCGAGGGGCTCGGCCCGCCCTGGAGCCAGAAGCCATGCAGCGACTGCGAAGCCTCCGCACCGACGAGCGCGGCATGATGTTCGTCTTCGTCGGCCTGGGACTGCTCGCCTTCGTCGCGGCGAGCATGCTGGCGATCGACGTCGGCATGCTCATGACCGCGCGCGCCCAGGCGCAGAACTCCGCCGACGCCGGCGCGCTGGCCGGCGCCGTCGCGCTCGTCTTCGACGACTACCTCGATCGATCGCCATCGGGCCCGGCGGTCACGAGCGCCGTCGCCGCCGCCGCGTCGAACCAAGTCATGCGCGAAGCGGTGTCGGTCACGCCCGCCGACGTCCAGTTCCTGAACGATCCGACCGGCGAGCCTAATCGCGTGCGCGTCACGGTGTTCCGTCGCGCCGACCGCGGCAACCCGGTCTCGACGCTCGTGGCGGCGTACTTCGGCGTCGCGACGGTCGACATCGCCGCGACCGCGACCGCCGAGGCCTCGCCGGCCAACGCGGCGACCTGCGTGAAGCCGTGGGGCGTGCCCGACAAGTGGGACGAGCGGCAAACGCCGATCTGGGACGAGAACGACACGTTCGATCTCTTTGACAACAAGAAGAAGCCGCTCGCGAACCCCGACGTGTACGTGCCGGCGGACCAGGGCGGCTACACGGGCTTCGACTCGAACCCGACCGGGCCCGACTTCGGCCGCCAGATCCTGCTCAAAGCGGGCAACCCGAACCAGGCGATCAGCTCGAGCCACTTCTATCCGATTGCACTACCGCCCGACTCGGGCGCGGCGTGGTACGAGGAGAACATCCCGAACTGCTACTCGGGCCTGATCCAGATGGCGCAGGAGATTTCTGTCGAGCCCGGCAACATGACCGGTCCGACGGTACGGGGCACGCAGGAGCTCATCGACAAGGACCCGGGCGCCTACTGGGACGCCGCCCAGAAGCGTGTCGTCAGCCAGTTCAGTCCGAGTCCGCGCAGCGTCGTGATTCCGGTGTTCGATCCCAAGGTCTACGAGGAAAGCCGGCAGCACGGGCGGCAGGACATCAAGGTGGCGAACCTCGTCGGCTTCTTCATCGAGGATCTGCAGGGCAACGACGTGCTTGGCCGCATCGTGCCGATGACGGGACTCATTCGCGCCGAGCAAGGTCCGGTGCCCGGCGGCGCGTTTCTCAAGGCGATCAGGCTCGTGCAGTGAAGGAAGAAGTAACGAGGAACGAGGAATGAGGAATGAGCAATGAGTAGCGAATGGTCACAATGGTCAGTAGTGAGTAGGGTGCCTACTCGTTCCTCGCTACCCGTTCCTCGTTCCTGACAGCGTCAGTTCCGAGTATGGCCCACCTCACCGCCACGATCGTCACGCCCGATGAAACCTTCCACCGCCAGGTGACGCGACTGCTGCGCGCCGGCGGCGTGCCCATCGGGATCACGGACGCGCGGCGCGTGGCGCCAGGCGCCGCGGCGCCGGACGTCGCGGTCGTGGACGTGCGCGCCGACGCGTCGGCCGGCCTGACCGCGATCGAGCTCGCGCGGGCCGCGTATCCCTCGTCGGTGATCTTCGCCATCGCCGCGGCGGCCGAGCCCGATCTGATCCTGCAGGCGATGCGCGCGGGCGCCAACGAGTTCTTCGCGTGGGCGCCCGGCGTCGAGACGATGCCGCCGGCGTCGGAGGAAGGGTTCAACGGCGCGGTCCGGCGCGCGGCGGCCAGGCGCGAGCAGGCGCACGCCACGAGCCGCCAGCCCTCGGTGACGTACGTCTTCCTCGGCGCCAAGGGCGGGTCCGGCACGACGACCGTGTCGGTGAACTGCGCCGTCGAGCTCGCGCGCTTGACCAGGCGGCCGACGATCGTCCTGGACCTGAAGCCGTCGCTCGGCGAGGTGGCGCTCTTCCTCGGCGTGCGGCCGCGCTTCACGGTGCTCGACGCGGTCGAGAACCTGCACCGGCTCGACCGCGACTTCCTGCGCGAGCTGGTCGTGAAGCACAAGTCGGGCCTCGACATCCTCGCGGGGTCCGAGCAGTTCGATCGGCCCAACGCGCAGGACGCGGGTGCGATCGAAGAGGTGCTGCGCGTGCTCGCCCGTCTCTACGACTTCATCGTCGTGGACGCCGGCAACTGCATCACCTCGTGCTCGATTGCGGCGTTCTACGCCGCCGACAACATTTTCCTCGTCGCCAACCCCGACGTGCCGTCGATTCGCAACGCGCAGCGTCTGATCGATCGCGTGCGGCAGCTCGGCGCCGGCGGCGAGCGGATCCGCGTGCTGCTCAACCGCGCGTCCGAGGATGGCCTGATCGCGCCGAAGCAGATCGAGTCGGCGCTCGGCTACTCGATCCATCACACGTTCAGCAGCGACTACCGCACGATCTCGACGGCGCTCAACTCCGGCGTGCCGCTCGCGCTCACGAACCACTCGGAGATCGCCGCGCAGTTCGACAGCTTCACGCGTGGCCTGGTCGGCGCGCCGGGCGAGGCGGAGAAGCCGGCGCCGGAGAAGAAACGCGCCTTTCTGGGGCTCTTGTAGGAACCGGTGAATTTGAGGATTTCAGCGTCAGGAGTCATGATGTCACCGTCCACTGCCGCCGCGCCCCGTCCGGTCAGGCCGGAAATTGTGCGCCCGCAGTACATCGAGCTGAAGAGCAACGTCCACCGCAAGCTGCTCAACCGGCTGAACCTCGAGGCGCTCGCGTCGGCCGACCGCGCGCGCGCCGAAAGCGAGATCCGGACGCTCGTCTTCGAGCTCATCGGCGAAGAGGGCACGCCGCTCTCGATGAGCGAGCGCGACGCCATCCTCGGCGATGTCATCGACGAGGTGTTCGGGCTGGGACCGCTCGAGCCGCTCCTGCGCGACGCCACGATCAGCGACATTCTCGTCAACACGTACAAGCAGGTCTTCGTCGAGCGCGGCGGCCGGCTCGAGCGCGTGCCCACGACGTTTCAGGACGATCGCCACCTGATGCGCGTCATCGACCGCATCGTGAGCGGCGTGGGCCGGCGCGTGGACGACAGCTCGCCGATGGTCGACGCGCGGCTGCCCGATGGCTCGCGCGTCAACGCGATCATCCCGCCGCTCGCCGTCGACGGGCCGCAGTTGTCGATCCGCCGGTTCCCGGCCGAGCGCCTGAAGGCCGACGACCTGGTGAGCCTGCGCACGCTCACCCGGCCGATGCTGGAGTTCCTCGCGCACGCGGTGAAGGCGCGCCTGAACATCCTCGTCAGCGGCGGCACCGGCGCCGGCAAGACGACGCTGCTCAACGTGCTCTCGGGCTTCATCTCCGACCGCGAGCGCATCGTGACGATCGAGGACGCGGCCGAGCTGCAGCTCCACCAGGACCACGTCGCGCGGCTCGAGACGCGGCCGCCCAACGTCGAGGGCAAGGGCGCGATCCGCCAGCGGCAGCTCCTCATCAACGCCCTCCGCATGCGGCCCGACCGCATCGTCGTCGGCGAGGTCCGCGGCGAGGAAGCGCTCGACATGCTGCAGGCGATGAACACCGGCCACGACGGATCGCTGACGACCGTGCACGCCAACACGCCGCGCGACGCGCTCTCGCGCATCGAGACGATGGTGGCGATGGGCAGCATGAACCTGCCCGAGCGCGCCATGCGCCAGCAGATCGCCTCGGCGATCCAGGTCGTCGTGCAGGAGTCGCGCCTGAGCGACGGCACGCGCAAGGTGACCAGCGTCAGCGAGATCACCGGCATGGAGGGCGACGTCATCACCATGCAGGAGATCTTCCTGTTCGAGAAACTCGGCGTGACCGAGGACGGCAAGGTCCTGGGGCGATTTCGCGCGTCGGGCGTGCGGCCCAAGTGTTGCGAGCGCCTCAAGACGTCGGGCATCCACCTGGCGCCCGACATGTTCGAGGGCGTCACGGAGGTGCGGTGATGGCGGCCGTGCTGATTCCCGCGGCGGTGTTCCTGCTGGCGGTCGGCCTGGTGGTGGGACTCTACGTCGGCGTCGCGCGCCTGCCCGAGGCGCTGATGCGGCAGCGGCTGCAGCGCCGCATCGACCAGGTCGGCGCCGCGGCGCTCGAGACCGACCAGGTCAGCCCGCTCGTGAAGGGGCGGATCGAAGGTCCGCTGCCCGCGGTCGACCGGCTGCTCGGCGCGACGGAGCGTGGCTTCGCGCTCAGCCGCTGGATCGAGCAGTCGGGCGCGAAAGTGAGCCTCAGCTCGATCGTCCTGATGGCGATCGCCTCGGCGGTCGGCGTCGGGCTCGTCGCCGGCATGGCCCTGCGCCACCCGATGGCCACGTTCGCCGGCGGGCTGGTCGGCACCTCGGTGCCGTTCCTCGTTCTGCACCTGAAGCGGGCGAAGCGCTTCCGGCGGTTCGAGGAGCAGTTCCCGGAGGCGCTCGACCTCATCGCGCGCGCGCTGCGCGCCGGCCACGCGTTCGTGACGGGCCTGAAGATGGTGGCCGACGAGCTCGACGACCCCGTGGGTCCCGAGTTCCGGAAGACGTTCGACGAACAGAACTTCGGCCTGCCCATCAAGGACTCGCTCGCGAACCTGACCGAGCGCGTGCCGCTCATCGACTGCCGGTTCTTCGCCACGGCCGTGATGATTCAGCGCGACACGGGCGGCAACCTCGCCGAGATTCTCGAGAACCTCGCGCACGTCGTCCGCGAGCGCTTCAAGATCCTGCGGCAGGTGCGGGTCTACACGGCGCACGGCCGCCTGACCGGCTACGTGCTGCTGGCGCTGCCGGGCACGCTCGCCGTGGCGCTGTCGTTCATCAATCCCGAGCACATGAACCTGCTCTTCCGCGAGCGGATGGGCCAGATGCTGCTGCTCGCCGCCATCGGGATGCAGGTCATCGGCTACCTGTGGATCAGGCAGGTCGTGAAGATCGAGGTGTGACGTGTCGTTGCTGCTGCCGCTCGTCGCCTTCGTGTTCGGCACGCTTCTCATCGGCGCCGTCGCCCTGACGTTCGCCGGCAGCCAGGCGGTGGCCATCGATCGGCGCCTGGAGGAGGTCACCGGCTTCCGCGAACGTGAGGCCGAGGCGAAGCCGCGATTCCAGTCGGCGTTCGGATTGCTCAAGCGCGTGGGCGACAAGGTGCCGCGCTCGCCGAAGGAGCTGGGGAAACTCAGGCAACGGCTCGTCCAGGCCGGGTTCAGGCGCGACGAGGCGCTGCCGATCTTCTTCGGCATCCGCATGGTCGTCGCGCTCGCGGCGTTTGCGGTCTTCTCGACGTCGCTCGTCGGCCGGCCGAACGTCGCGCTGGCGCTCGCCGCGCTCGGCATGGGCTACATCCTGCCGGGCATCGCGCTCGCGCGGCTGGCGAAGCGGCGGCAGCACCGCATCCGGCTCGCGCTCGCCGACGCGCTCGATCTGCTGGTCGTGAGCGTCGAGGCCGGCCTCGGCCTGGATCAGGCGCTGTCGCGCGTCGGCAGCGAGCTGGCGTTTGCCTATCCAGACCTGGCCGACGAGCTCCGGCTGATCAACATCGAGCTGCGCGCGGGCAAGACCCGCGCCGAAGCGATGAGAAACCTCGCCGACCGCACCGGCGTGGACGATCTGAGCTCGCTCGTGACGATGCTCATTCAGACCGACAAGTTCGGCACGAGCGTGGCGCAGGCGCTGCGGGTCTACTCCGACACGCTGCGCACCAAGCGGCGTCAGCGCGCGGAAGAGGCGGCGGCCAAGACGGGCGTCAAGATGGTCTTCCCGCTCGTCTTCTGCATCTTCCCGGCGATCTGGGTCGTGACGATCGGCCCGGCGGCGATCAAGTTCGTGCAGGTACTGTTTCCGATCATTGAAAAGACGAAGTAGGGGCCGAGCTTGCCTGCCCTGAGCGGCGTCGAAGGGCTCGGCCCGTGAAAGCACGGCAACGACGGAAGCGCACCACGAAGACCGCGTGGGCGCGACTGAAGTCACGCGCTACGACGATGGAGATGCTGATCGCGCGCAACGCAGACACGGGCGGCATCATCGCGAGCCGCGTCCAGGTGGCACACACGCGCGCGGCCCGCGCGATCGGCCTGCTGGCACGGCGCGCACTCGGCGACGACGAAGGTCTGTGGATCGTCCCGTGCCGCGGGGTGCACACCTGCGGCATGCGGTTTCCGATCGATCTCGTGGCGCTCGACGGCGACGGCGTCGTGATCGATCGCGTGACGGCGCTCAGGCCGTGGCGCATCCGGCTGCCCAGGCGCGGCGTGATGGGCGTGCTGGAGCTCGCGGCGGGCGCGCTCGGGCGGAGCGGCACGCGTCTCGGCCATCGGATCGTGCTGGAGCGATTGTTGATTGCTGATTGCTGATTG
>CAYHSN010000092.1:8453-9884 GCA_964359235.1 uncultured Vicinamibacterales bacterium
TCGGCCGCGCGAGCGCGACTGAAGTCGCGCGCTACGTCGGTCTTGAAGCCGGCGGCTACGGAGGAGCGCGCGCTGCGCTCGGAGGACAGCGATGAGTGCGGAAGTCGCTTGGCAGACGACACCAGCCGCGCCCGCGTGGCGCATGGCGGACGGTCCGCCGCCCGCGCCGCAGGCGCTCGAGGATCTCGGCATCCCGTCCGACCGGATCGCCGAGCTCGTCGTCAAGACGCTCGTCGGCGGGGAGGCGAGCGGCAGCGAGCTGGCCGACCGGCTCGCCGTGCCGTTCTCGATCCTCGAGCCGATCATCGAGCACGTGCGCCAGGAGAAGCTCGCCGAGGTGCGTGGTGCGACCGGCGTCGGCAGCGCCGGCTACCGGTACGCGCTCACCGACCTCGGGCGCGATCGCGCGCGCCAGCACTTCGACGTCTGCCGCTACGCGGGGCCGCTGCCGGTCCCGCTCGAGCGCTACGTGGCCTACATCCGCGCCGCGGCCGCGACGCGCGGCACGCTCGACCGCGAGCGCATCGCGTCCGGTTTCTCGCACCTCGTCGTCAACACCGAGATGCTCGACCGGCTCGGGCCCGCGATCAACTCCGGCAAGGCGCTGTTTCTCTACGGGCCGCCCGGCAACGGCAAGACCGTGATCGCCGAGGGCATCGGCCGCGCGATCGGGGGCGAGATGTACGTGCCGCACGCGGTGGACGTCGACGGGCAGATCATCACGATGTTCGACCCGGTCAACCACCAGCGCGCCGACGCGGCGGCCGCCGCCACGAGCCTCATCGCCGCCGACGCGCACGATCGCCGCTGGGTGCGCATCCGGCGGCCGATCGTGACCGCCGGCGGCGAGCTGACGCTCGACATGCTGGATCTGGCGTTCAACCCGATCTCGAAGTTCTACGAGGCGCCGATCCAGCTCAAGGCCAACGGCGGCGTGTTCGTGGTGGACGACTTCGGCCGCCAGCGCATTCCGCCGCGCGATCTGCTGAATCGGTGGATCGTGCCGCTCGAGAGCCGCGTCGACTACCTGACGCTGCACACGGGCCGCAAGTTCGAGGTGCCCTTCGACGTCTTCATCGTCTTTGCGACCAACCTGCGGCCCGAGTCGCTCGCGGACGAGGCGTTTCTGCGCCGGATCCCGTACAAGATCCTCGCGAAGAACCCGACCGTCGACGAGTTCGCCCGCATCTTCGACCTGAACTGCCGGCGCCGCGGCCTGGGCTTCGATCCCGTCATCGTCGAGTACCTGCTCCAGCGCTACTACCGGCCGCGCGACATCCAGATGCGCGCATGCCACCCGCGCGACCTGGTCGAGCACATGGTGGACATCTGCCGCTACCAGAACCGCGCGCCGGTGATCACGCGCGAGCTCATCGACGCGGCGTGCGAGAGCTACTTCATCGAAGAGGCGGAGGCACAGGGCGGGGAGGA
>CAYHSN010000093.1:0-9880 GCA_964359235.1 uncultured Vicinamibacterales bacterium
CGCCGGGGGGGGCGGCCCCCCCCCCCCGCCGCCAGTCCCCGGGGCGCCCCCCCCAACCCTCTGGGCAGGACGGGAGACTTTAAAGCGAAAGTCATTTACGGACTCACAGGGTGACCGGGAGGCTGTGTCACTTCGCCTCGCGGGTTGGATTTGCAGTCGACTTCACAACCATTCCTGGGCCGTCGTCGGCAACCCCGCAGGGCCGCCGCACCGCAGGCCAGGCACCTCGTGTGACGGGAGACCAGTTGTGATTGAGGTACAGCACCTCACGAAACGCTACGGGCGGATCACGGCGGTCGAGGACGTCACGTTCCGCGTGGAGCGGGGCGAGATCCTCGGCTTCCTCGGCCCGAACGGCGCGGGCAAGACCACGACGATGCGCATCTTGACCGGGTTCTTGCCGGCCACGGAAGGCACGGCGGTCGTGGCCGGTTTCAACGTGTTCGACCAGCCGCTCGAAGCCAAGCGGCGGACGGGCTACCTGCCCGAGACGCCGCCGCTCTACCCCGACATGACGGTCCGGGAATATCTCGACTTCGTCGCCCGCATCAAGGGCGTGGCCTCGGCCGAGCGGAGATCGCGCGTCGACACGGTGATGGAGCGCACGCGCGTCGCCGACGTGCGCGACCGGCAC
Organism: uncultured Vicinamibacterales bacterium; assembly: GCA_964359235.1. Lineage (GTDB taxonomy): Bacteria > Acidobacteriota > Vicinamibacteria > Vicinamibacterales > JAHECP01 > CAYHSN01. The sequence goes on from CAYHSN010000093.1 coordinate 635, forward strand.
TGTGGAAAGCTCTCGAAGGGCTACCGGCAGCGCGTCGGGCTCGCGCAGGCGATCCTTCACAACCCCGAGGTGCTCATCCTCGACGAGCCGACCGCCGGTCTCGATCCGAAGCAGATCATCGAGACGCGGGAGCTCATCAAGGGCCTCGCCGGCGATCACACGATCGTCCTGAGCACGCACATCCTGCCGGAGGTTTCGCAGACCTGCCAGCGGGTGATCATCATCAACAAGGGCAAGGTCGTCGCGGTCGACACGCCGGCGAACCTCACGCGGCGGCTACGCGGCACCGAGGCGCTCTACGTGCAGATCGACGCGGGCGGCGCCGACCCGCGGCCGGCGATCGAGCGGCTGCCCGGGGTGACGCGCGTCGCCGAGACCGATCGGCACGACGGCGCGATCGGGTACGAGGTGGAGACGTCGCGCGGCCACGACATCCGGCGCGAGCTCGCGCGCGCGGTGGTGAATCAGGGCTGGGGCCTGGTCGAGCTCCGATCGACGGGGATGAGCCTCGAGCAGATCTTTCTCCACCTCACCACGGAAGACGCGGCGGAGGTCCAGCATGGGTAACATCCTGGCGATTGCCCGGAAAGAGCTGCGGTCGTATTTCGCCTCGCCGATCGCGTGGGTGATTCTCGGCCTGTTCGCGCTGCTCTTCGGGTTCTTCTTCTACACGTTCCTGGTGCTGTTCGTTCGGCAGAGCATGCAGATGGGCCAGATGGGGGGACCCCAGACGGTCAACGTGAACCTCTACATGATTCGGCCGCTCCTCCAGAACGCGAGCGTGATCATCCTCTTCGTGCTGCCCATGATCACGATGCGGACCTATTCGGAGGAGAAGCGTTCGGGCACGATCGAGCTGCTGCTCACCTCGCCCGTGACCGACGTGCAGATCATCATGGGCAAGTTCCTGGGCGCGCTCGCGCTCTACGCCGCGATGCTCGTCGTCACGGCGCTCTACGTGGCGCTCCTCTTCCGGTACGGCGACCCCGAGTGGCGCCCGATCGTGTCGGGCTATCTCGGGCTGTTCCTCCTGGGCGCGAGTTTCATCTCGGTGGGCCTGCTCGTCTCGAGCACGACGCGCAACCAGATCGTGGCCGGCATGGCGACCTTCGGGGTGTTCCTGATGCTCTGGGTGATTGGCTGGATTGGGGACTTCACCGGCCCGACCGCCCGCACGATCGTCTCGTATCTGTCGATCACGGACCACTTCGACGACTTCTCGAAGGGCGTCATCGACACCAAGCACGTCATCTACTACCTGAGCTTCATCACGTTCGGGCTGTTCCTGACGGCGAAGGCGGTTGACAGCGAGCGGTGGCGGGGCTGACGGCTATGCTCAATCGAATCCTCGGTCTTCTCGGCTGGCTCGGCGTCGCCCTCGTGCTCTCGGCGGTCGCCGTCAAGTTCCTGCGACCTGAGTGGTTTCAGGTCTACAGCGGTCTCGCGACGGCGGGTCTCGTCTGCACGCTGCTCTACATCCTGAGCCAGTGGCGCGAGGTCGCGCGGGCGTTCTCGGGCCGCTCGGCGAAGCTCGGATCGCTCGCGCTCGGGAGCATCCTGCTCGTCCTGGGCATCCTGGCCGGCATCAACTACATCGCGTCGCGCCAGAGCAAGCGCTGGGACCTGACGGCGAACAAGGTGTTCAGCCTGTCGGACCAGACGCGCAAGCTCGTCGAGACGCTCGACGCGCCGGTCCACATCCGCGTCTTCGCGCGCAGCGACGACTTCGGGCGCTTCCGTGATCGGCTGACGGAGTACGCGAGCGCGTCGAGCCGGGTCACGGTCGAGTATCTCGACCCGGATCAGAAGCCCGCGCTCGCCAACCAGTATCAGGTGCAGTCGTACGGCACGGTGGTGTTCGAGTACAAGGGCCGCACCGAGCGCGCGATGGGCGACGGCGAGCAGGAGCTGACCAACGCGCTCATCAAGGTCGTGCAGGGCACCCAGCGCAAGGTCTATTTCGTGCAGGGCCACGGCGAGAAGGACCCCGCCAGCGCGAGCGACCGTGCGGCGTACAGCGAGATCAAGAAGTCGCTCGAATCGGAGAACTTCGTCGTCGAGACGCTGCCCCTCGCGCAACAGAAGGAAGTCCCGGCCGACGCGACGGTCGTCGTCATTGCCGGCCCGAGGACCGACTATCTCGATCTTGAAATCGAGATGCTGAAGGCGTATCTGACGCGCGGCGGCAAGGTGCTCTTCCTGCTCGACCCGCCGGACAAGACCGACGCGCCCCCGCTCACGAAGCTCATCGCGCTCTTGCACGAGTGGGCCATCGACGCGGGAAGCGACGTTGTGGTCGACGCGAGCGGCATGGGGCGGCTGCTCGGCACCGACGCGTCGGTGCCGGTGGCGATGACCTATCCGTCGCATCCCATCACCGAGAACTTCCGCGTGCTCACGGCGTATCCGCTGGCGCGATCGATGGCGCCCGTCGCGGGCGGCGTCGAAAGCCGGTTCGCGCAGACGATCGTCGAGACCGGGCCGCGGAGCTGGTCGGAAACCGACATCAAGGCCCTCACGACGACCGGTCAGGTGGAGCTGCAGGCCGACAAGGGCGACAAGGCCGGGCCGATCTCGATTGGCGTGGCCGTGTCGGCGCCCGTGGGCGCCGCCCCGAGCGGTGATGACCAGCCGAAGGACGAGAACGCGCGGAAGCCCGAGACGCGGGTCGTGGCGATCGGCGATTCCGATTTCGCCTCGAACGTCGCGCTCGCGATCCAGGGCAACCGCGACCTCTTCCTCAACACGGTCAACTGGCTCGCGCAGCAGGAGAACCTGATTGCGATCCGGGCCCGCGAACCCGAGGATCGACGTATCACGCTCACGGCCGACGAGCAGCAGACGGTGTTCTGGCTCGCCGTGGTCCTTCTGCCTGGCATCCTGCTGATGACGGGCGTGTACTCCTGGTGGCGGAGGCGGTAGCCATGCGCGGTGTGCGGCCGTTTCTCGTGTTGCTCGTCCTCGCGGCCGGGCTCGGCGCGTACATCTACTTCGTCGAGTCGAAGCGGACGCCGGCCTCGGAGGAGACCGAGAAGCGCGAGAAGGTCTTCAGCGTGGAGGCGGCCGGCATCCAGGCGCTCGAAGTCAAGTCGGACACGGGCGAGCGTACGAAGCTGAAGAAGGCCGACGGCGCGTGGCAGATCGTGGAGCCCGCGGTCTCGGCGGCTGACGACACCGAAGCGTCGGGCATCGCGACGGGTCTGGCCTCGCTCGAGATCCAGCGGGTGGTCGAGGAGAAACCGGCCGACATCGGTCAGTACGGCCTCAAGGATCCGCGGATCGAGCTCGCGTTTCAGGCGGACGGCGCGACCGGGACGAAGCGGCTGCTCATCGGACAGAAGACGCCGACCGGCGGCGATCTGTACGCGAAGCTCGACGGCCAGGACCGCGTCTTCCTGATTCCGGCGTACCTCGAGACCACCTTCAACCGCGGGACCTTCGACCTGCGCGACAAGCGCATCCTCAAGATCGAACGCGACAAGATCGAGACGATCGAGATTGTCTCCGGCGACAGGACGCTGCGACTGGCCAAGGCCGGCGCCGACTGGACGATCGCGGCGCCCGTGCAGGCCCGCGGCGAGTACAGCCTCATCGACGGGATCGTCGGGCGGCTGGACGATGCGCGCATGAGCGCGATCGTGGCGACGGAGAAGGCGGACCTCAAGAGCTATGGCCTCGACAAGCCGAAGGTGCTGATTCGCCTCGGCATGGGCAGCTCCCAGGCCGCCATCGAGTTCGGGAAGACCCTGGATGACAACGACAAGGTCTACGCGCGCGACGTCTCGCGGCCGATCGTCTTCACCGTGCAGAAATCGCTGCCGGAGGATCTCGGCGCCAGGACCGCTGCCGACTACCGCCGCAAGGACCTGTTCGAGTTCAGGCCGTTCACGGCGGCGCGCATCGAGTTCGCGCGCGACGACAAGACGTACACGTTCGAGAAGGTGAAGGGACAAGACGGCGCCGAGAAGTGGCGGCAGACGGCGCCGGCCCAGCGCGATCCGGACGCCACGAAGATGGAGTCGCTGCTGTCGGCCTTCGCCAACCTGCGCGCCCAGTCGTTTGTCGACGCTCCGAAGGGCACCGGTCTCGACAAGCCGGTCGTCGTCGTGTCGGTCGAGTTTGGCGACAGCGAGCACAAGGAGCGCGAGAAGGTCAGCTTCGGCCAGGCCGGCGATGCCGCGCACGCCCTCGCTGAGGGCGAGCCCGGCGCCGCGAAGCTCGACGCGACCGAGTTCACCAACGCGCTCAAGGCCCTTGACGAGATCATCAAGTAGCGCAGCCCTTCAGGGCTGCCCGACAAAGCAGGCCTGAAAGGCCTGCGCTACGGATTTCTTCTCAGGCTCTTCAGCCGGACCTCAGAATCGATCGTAGGACCGGACTTCAGTCAGGGCGGCATGGCGAGACTGAAGTCGCGCGCTACGACTGCTCCTCTTGTCCGGCCGTCGCAGACCGGTACGGTGCGAGGCACGCTTCGAGCGCCTGCGCGATCGATTCGCGGATCGCGTCGAGCACGTCGGCCGGCGCGCCGGTCAGGCCGCCGCCCTGCGCCAGATCCGGCTTGCCGCCGCCCTTGCCGCCGAACCGCGCGATGAGGGCCTTCAGCACGGCCGCGGCGTCGACCCTCGTATCGGCCGCGCGGGCAATGACGATGAGCGCCGGTGAGGCCGTGGTGACGAGCGCCGCGACGTGTCCGGGTTTCGCGGCGACGGCCGTCGCGAGCGCCTTGAGGCCGCCCGCGTCCCAACCGTCGAGCGCCTCGGCCACGAGCGTGACGCCGCCGACGCGCGCGCCGCGCGTCGCCAGCACGTCCGCCTTGTGAACGGCGAGCTCGTCGGTGAGATCCCTGATCGTCTTGCGGAGCTGCTTGTTCTCGGCCTGGGCGCGCTCGATGGCGGCGGGCAGCTCGTCGGGCACGACCGACAGCGCGCGGACACTGCCGGCCACCGTCTCCCGCAGCGTTCGATGGACGCGGAGCGCGCGCCCGCCACAGAGAAACTCCACGCGTAGACCGCCCTTGAAGCGCTCGCACGACGAGACGGCGATGACGCCCACGGCACCCGTTCGCGCCACATGCGTGCCGCCGCACGCCGACAGATCGTAGCCCTCGACCTCGATCAGCCGGAGCAGGCCTGCCCGCTGCGGTTCCTTGCGAAGCGGAAGCGCCGCCGCCTCCTCGGGGGTCGCGAACCGCACCGCGACCGGCCGGTCTTCCCAGACCACGCGGTTCGCCTCGTCTTCGGCCGCAGCCACGGAGGTCGCCGGCACTTCGCGATCGAGATCGATCGTGCACGCCGCCGATCCGAGGTGGAAGCTGACCGTGTGCGCGCAGAACAGCCGATCGAACGCCGCCGACAGCACGTGCTGGCCCGTGTGCTGCTGCATGTGATCGAAGCGCCGCGCCCGATCGATCCGGCCTTTCACGGCGGCGCCGGTCTCGAGCTGGCCCTCGATCACGTGCAGGATCGCGCCGTCGTCCTCACGGTCGATCACCTCGACGACCCGCGCGGCGGCGCCGCTCGTGGTCGCAGCGCCGGGCGTGGCCGTGACATCGGTCGTGGCCGCCGCATCGGTCGTGTCCGGCTTCAGCCGGACCAGCGTCCCAGTGTCGTGCGGCTGACCGCCAGACGTCGGATAGAACGCGGTGCGGTCCAGCACGACGTACGGCCGGCCGTCGAGATCGCCGGCGCTCGTGACGCGCGCGTCGAACTCGATGGCGTACGAATCCTGATAGTAGAGACGATCGGTCACGCGCGCTCCAAGAGCGGGTCGGCGATGCCGGCCTCGGTGAAGCCGCGGGCGCGCAGGCGGCAACTGTCGCAGCGGCCGCAGGGCGCCCCGGACGGGTCCGGATCATAGCAGCTATGCGTCAGGCCGTAATCGAGCCCGAGCGCGAGGCCGCGCCGGATGATGTCGGCCTTCGACAGACGTGCGAGCGGCGCGACAATCCTCAAGGGTCGCCCCTCGACACCGGCCTTCGTGGCGAGCGCGGCCAGGCGTTCGAAGGCCTCCAGGTACTCGGGCCGGCAGTCGGGATACCCCGAGTAGTCGACGGCGTTGACCCCGAGGACGATGGCCTCCGCGACGACGACCTCGGCCCACGCGAGCGCCAGCGAGAGCAGCACGGTGTTGCGCGCCGGCACGTAGGTCGGCGGGATCTCCCCGGCGTCGAGCGACCGATCCCTCGGCACCGCGCCGGCGCCGGTGAGCGCCGAGCCGCCGATCGACGCCAGGTCGACGGCGAGCTCGAGGTGCCGGACCGCGCCGAGCGACGCGGCGACGCGCCGCGCGGCTTCGAGTTCGCGCGCGTGGACCTGCCCGTAGCGCACGGTCAGCGCGTACAGCGCGTAGCCCTGCTCGCGCGCGATCGCCGCAGCGGTATAGGAATCGAGTCCGCCGCTCAGAAGGACGACGGCTTTCATGACGAACCCGCCACGAAGGCACGAAGACACGAAGAATCGTATGAAGGATCGTTCCTCCCGTCGCGCTCTTTCGTGCCTTCGTGTCTTCGTGGCCTGTCTCGTGATCGTGATCGCAGCGTCACAGCGGGGCTCCCTGGCTCTCTCCGGCCTCCGATCACACGCCGCGCGTGTCGGCGCCCCAGATGTACTTGTGCACCTGGAGCTGCACGCGCACGAGCAGCCGGTCGGCGAGCACCCACGCCGCGAGGTCGCGCGGATCCTGCTCGCCATGGACCGGCGAAAACAGCACCGCGGCGCAGCGGCGATCGAGCGCGTAGTGCCGCACGGCGGCGCGCGCGAAGTCGTAGTCGGCGCGGTCCTTGATGACGAATTTGACCTGGTCGCGCGACGTGAGCCGGTTGATGTTGTCCCAGTGGTTGCGGTGCGATTCGCCGCTTCCCGGGCACTTCACGTCCATGATCTTGACGACGGCGCCAGGCACGCGCGCGAGGCTCACGTGCCCCCCCGTCTCGAGGAGCACGGTCCGGCCGTCGGCCAGCAGGCGCTCCATCAGCGGATACACCTCGTCCTGGAGGAGCGGCTCCCCGCCCGTGATCTCGACCAGCGAACACCCGTGGAGGCCGACCTCGGCGACGACCTCGTCGACCGCCATCTTGCGGCCCTCGGTGAAGGCGTACGGCGTGTCGCACCAGACACAGCGCAGATCGCACGCCGTCAGGCGGACGAACACGCACGGCCGCCCGGCGAAGGTCGACTCGCCCTGAATCGAATAGAAGATCTCGTTGACCGTGAGCATGCCCCTGCCGATCCGGCCCTCCACGGCCGGGTCCTTGCGGAGGATCGAAAACGGGGATTATACCAGTAGAATACAGGTCTTCCCGATCCGGAGACCACGCAAGGACCGACAGCCATGAGCCGTCCGCAGTTCTACTGGAAGCCCACTTGAACCACGTGCCGCAACGCCAGACGGGCTCTGGCGCAGACCGGAATCGATGTCGAGGAGTGCGACATCAACAAGACGCCACCGTCGCGCGCGTTTCTCGACGAGCAGGTGGATCGCGACCGCTTTCTCGATTTCGTGAGCACACGCAGTCCGGTGTTCAAGAAGCGCCCGCTGCCCAGATCGAAGAAGGAAGCGATCGACCTGATGATGGCACAGCCGAACCTGATCAAGCGCCCGATTCTCATCAGAGGATCGAAGGCGCTCTTCGGGTTCGACAAGGCGGCCTACGCAAGACTCACGTGACTTCCCTCGGCCGCATTCGGGTCGGCACGTCGGGCTGGAGCTACCCGACCGGCCGTGGCACGTGGAACGGCATCTTCTACCCCGCGGCCGCGAGAGGCGGCGCCCGCAAGCGCCACGGCCGCTTCGACGAGCTCGCCTACTACGCCGAACACTTCGACACCGTCGAGGTCAACTCCTCGTTCTACCGCCCGCCCACGCCCGCGATGGCGCGAAGCTGGGTGTCGCGCACGCCGCCGGGGTTCGAGTTCTCCCTGAAGCTCCACCAGCGGTTCACGCATCCCGACATGTTCGAACGGGCGGCGGGTGAAGGCTCGTGGACGGTGCGGCCAAAAGACCTCGACGAGTTCAGGATCGCGCTCGAGCCCATCACGCGCGCGGGCAAGCTGGGCGCGCTGCTGGCCCAGTTTCCTCCGAGTTTCTCCGCTTCGGATGTGGCGCGCGACTACCTGCGCTGGCTGCTCGAGGCGTTCCGCGACTACCCGCTGGCCGTCGAGCTGAGGCATCGGAGCTGGAGCGACGATCGCCGGACGACGCTGGAGGCGCTGAACGAGTACGGGGCGGCGTGGGTGCAGATCGACGAGCCGAAGTTCGGTTTCTCGATTCGGCAGGACTTCCAGGCGAACGTGCCGGGCTGCTACTACATGCGCCTGCACGGCCGGAACGCGGAGAAATGGTGGCGGCACGCGGCGGCCGAGGAGCGCTACGACTACCTGTACTCGGCCGAAGAACTGAAGCCGTTCGCGCAGGCCGTCTTGGACGCCAGCCGGATGGCGCGCAAGCTGTACGCCTACATGAACAACCACTTCGCGGCGAAGGCGGTGGCGAACGCCGTGATCCTGAAGCGTCAGCTCGGGCAGCCCGTCGAGGGCGAGTTCCCGCCAGAGTTCGCGGCGCGCTATCCGGAGGTGGCCGGGATCGTCGCTACTTCGCCGTCGCTTCTTTGACGGAGATCTTCTTGATCACGTCGCCGACCTCGATCTTCTCGACCACGTCCATGCCCGCGATGACCTGCCCGAAGACGGCGTACTTGCCGTCGAGCGCGGGCCGGTTGGCCAGCATGATGTAGAACTGGCTGTCGGCCTCCTTCGGGTCGGAGGCGTACGCGATGCCGACGGCGCCCCTCTTGTGCAAGCGCTTCTTGGAGAACTCGGCGACGCCGATGGGCTTGCCGCTCCCGCCGGCGGACCCGCCCTTGCCCCACTGATCCATCCTCGTCACGTCGCGCGTCCGGGGATCGCCGACCTGGATGACGAAGTTCTTCTCGACGCGATGGAAACGCAGGCCGCGATAGAAGTTCTTCTTGACGAGCGTCAGGACCTGCTCGACCGTCTTGGGCGCATCCTCGGGAAAGGTCTCGAACTCGATGGTGCCCTTGGCCGTTTCCATCACGACAACGGGACCGGCGGGCGCGGCGCCGGGCCTGGAAGCCTGTCCGGCCTGCACGACGGCCGCGAGCGCGAGTCCCAGCACGGCGACGAGCAGGAAGCGAAGATTCAGGCGCGAGGTCACGGGGCACCCTCCTGGCAAGCGGTCTACGGTCGCTTCATTATAGGTCTTGCAGGCGTCTCGGGCCGAGCCCTT
>CAYHSN010000094.1:0-5312 GCA_964359235.1 uncultured Vicinamibacterales bacterium
TAGAAACTTGAGGTTTCCGCTGGCGGTGTTGCGTCGAGCGCTCGCAGGTATCCCTTCGCGGCGTAGTCGAGGATGCGGCGGTCGCGCGTGACGAGCGTGGCGCCGGTGAGGCGGGCGGTGGCGACGAGGATGCGATCGACGGGATCGCGGTGGGCGAAGCCGGCCAGGCGCGTGCTGGCGATGGCGATGGCCGGCGTCAGCGGCTGCAGGTGTACGCCCGTCGCCGAGAGGGCACGGTCGATCCAGGCGCTGCACTCCAGCGAGAGCGCGACACGCCGCTTCGCCTCGAGCACAGCGACTTCCCACGCCGACATGACCGAGACCCAGACACCGCGCTCGATGTTCGCCTGGATGAGAATGTCGCGCAGCGTGGGACCCAGATCCTGCTCCATGGCCTCGACGTACCAGACCCAGACGTGCGTATCCAGCAGGAGTCGTCGGCCAAGGTCAGTCATGTTCCCGCGGCTCGCTCTCGTCGTCGTCTTGCAGGACCTCCCAGTCTTCTTCGGCGACGGGGCTGATGATGTCGCCGTGCCAGAGCACGGTGCCCTTCATGCAGCCGAAGGCGCTCTTGGGCGCATCGTTCTCTTCGCTCACGGGCACCAGCTTGGCGACGGCCTTCCCGTGCTTGGTGATCACGTACTCCTCCCGCCGCTCGCGCACGCGGTCCATCAAGGCGAGGCACTTGGCCTTGAACTCGCCGGCGGGGATTTCGCGCCGGCCGCCGCCTTTCTTCGCGTATGGAGTAGTGCCGCGCTTGCGGGCCATGCAGCGCCTCTAGAATGGAAGGTCACATAATAATGACCATGGTCATATTAGCATGGTCATAGCCGCTCGGTTAGCCGCGCCCCGTCGGACTCCATCCCTGGTGCCGGCCACAGGACCGGGCCGAGCAAACGGGCCGAGCCCCTCGACCAGCCTCGGGGCAGGCAAGCTCGGCCCCTACGAGCCAGGAATGCTCCTTTCTCGCACCCAGCGATCGAAGTCGGCCTGACCGACGACGTGGACGAACCCGCGCATCCGGTAATGCGCCAGGCCGCAGAGCTGCGAGCAAACGATCTCGTACTCGCCCGTGCGGGTCGGGATGAACCACACCGGGGTCATGAGCCCTGGGATGGCGTCCTGCTTCACGCGGAAGTTGGGCAGGCCGAACGAATGGACGACGTCCTTGCTCGAGAGCTGCACAACGACCGGGCGATCGACCGGCAGCCTCAGATCGTTTGTCGACACCACATCGTCCGCCCCGCGCGGCGACGCGCGATCGAGGCCGACGGGATTCGAAGAGGAAATGAGCGACAGATCGGTCCGGCCGAACTCACCGTCCGGTCCCGGGTAGTGCACGTTCCACGCGAACTGCTCGGCGACGACGCGCACGACGACGGCTTCGTGCGGCGGGGTCGCGGCCACGCGCGTGGCCCAGAACGGGATGGAGAAGGCGAAGAGCAGGACCGCTTCGAAGACGCCGACGCCGATTTCGACCCACGTCGAGTAGTGGCGGGTCACGCCCGCGTAATCCGCCTTCGGCTGGCGCGTCCGCCGGAACCTGACGAGCGTGTAGACGAAGAATGCAGTCCAGCCGACGAAGAGCGCGAGCATCAGCCAGTGCACGAGCCCCATCACGAAGTCGAGCTCGCCGGCATGGGCCGAGGCGGTGGCGGGGAGGCCGAGCCAGCGCGCCATCACGAGCGGCCTCCGTGCTCGGCCGGACTGAAGTCCGGCGCTACGATGGAACGATCGGGCCGGCTGAAGCCGGCCCCCACGGGCACCCGTCCTTCGTCAGAGGGGCCGGCGTTGGCCGGTTCGTCCCTTCTGGTGTAGGGGCCGGCTTTAGCCGGCCCGTGCGCCATGCGCGATCGCCGCGCGATGCCAACGAAAAGCGCGCCGAAGCTCGCGAGCACAACGATCGTGATCGCGAGCAGGGTTGAGCACGCCCCAGTTCATGGCCTGAGCCATCGGCGCGTCGTTGGCGCCGAAGCAGATCGGGCAGGCGAGGGCAGACACGAGCAGGGTGCCCGGCTCACGGTTCCCGGTTCCAGGTTCAAGGTTCCCGGTTCTCGGTTCTGTTCCCGGTTCAGGGTTCGAGGTTCGCAGTTCCGCGGCCATTTCGTGTCAATCACATCCTCGTCGTAGGGGCCGAGCTTGCCTGCCCTGAGCCAGGTCGAGGGGCTCGGCCCGTTGGACGCCCGGGCCGACCAAGGTCGGCCCCTACGTCAAGTACAACGTCACGAACAGACATATCCACACCACATCCACGAACTGCCAGTACAGCCCCGCCGCCGCGACGCGCCCGGTCAGCCGCTCCGGCTCGCGCCGCCACATCGTGAACCCGCTCGCGAGCAGGTACGCGTTGGCGGCGAAGCCGCCGATGACGTGGAGCGCGTGCACGCCGGTCAGCGTGAAGTAGAGCGCGAGAAACGTGCTCGTCGACGGCCACATCCCGTGCTCCAGCTTATCGCCCCACTCGAACGCCTTGATGAACAGGAACGCAAGCGCCAGCAGCACCGTGAAACCCATGAAGAGCCAGTACTGCGCCACGTCCTTCTGCCGAAGCGACCGCCCCGCCATCGCCATCGTGAACGATGAGGCGAGGAGCACGCCCGTATTTGCCAGACCGAGCGGAAAGCTCAGGACCATCCGGCCCACCGGCCACTCGGACGCGCCCATACGCAGCAGCACGTAGGCCGAGAACAGGCCGCCGAAAAGCATCACCGCGGAGGCCAGGAACAGCCACATGCCGAGACGCACGTTAGTGAGTCCCGTGTCTGGTCTGACGGTGGCGGTGTACGAAATCTGCATTGTAGATTTGGTGATTGGAGATTTGGTGATTGATTGAAGATTGACGATTGGATGATTGAAGAATTGATTGTTGATTGCCAATCGCCCAATCCATTCGACAATCCTCAATCACCCAATCTTCAATCAATCCTCCAATCTGAGATCTCCAATCTTCAATGCCACAGCTCACTCGAGGTTCTGCGTCGTGAAGTCCCGCGCCGCGCCGGCGACGCTGTACTCGTACGGCCCGCGATGCACCGTGGGCGTCTCCACGAAGTTCCCGTGCGGCGGTGGCGAGGGCGTCGCCCACTCGAGCGTGGTCGCGTCCCAGGGATTGTCCGACACGCGCCGGCCGCGCCTGATGCTCCAGATCACATTGACGATGAAGAAGATCTGAAAGATGCCGAGCGCCCACGTGGACCAGCCCTGCAGCACGTTCCAGTGCTGCAGCCCCTTCAGGTGCGTGTACTGGACGCCGCCGTCGTACAGCCGCCGATTCATCCCCGCGAGCCCCTGGATGAACATCGGCATGAAGATCAAGTTCATCGTGACGGCCGATCCCCAGAAGTGCAGCTTGCCCAGGAGGTCGTTCAGCGTCCGGCCCGTGGCCTTGGGAAACCAGTGATACACACCCGCGAAGAGCGCGAAGATCGTGCCCGGCGCCACGAGGTAGTGAAAATGGCCGATGACGTAATACGTGTCGTGCAGGTGGATGTCAGTGGCCGCGAGCCCGAGCGGGAGGCCCGTGAGGCCGCCGATGCCGAACATCGGCAGAAACGCGAGCGCGAAGAGCGTCGGCGTCGTGAATCGGATCGATCCGCCGTACAGCGACACGAAGAACGACGACAGGATGATCACCGACGGAATCGAGATGATCATCGTTGTGGTCTGGAAGAACGCGCTCATGGTGGTGCCCATGCCCGTGAGGAACATGTGGTGCGCCCAGACCAGGAGCGACATGAAGCCGAGAAAGACCACCGAGTACACCATGAGGCGGTAGCCCCAGAGCGGCTTGCGGGTGTTGTTCGCGAGCACCTCGGCGACGATGCCCATCGCGGGGAGGATGAGGACGTAGACCTCCGGGTGCGCGAGGAACCAGAAGAGGTGCTGATCGCGTACTGGATGCCGATCACCTTGTGGTCGGTTGAAAAGACGTACGTGCGCCAGCAGGCGCGGACGGGTGCGGTCACGGGACTGTGCGGACGCGATGGCTTCACCGGCTCTGAGGCCCTGTGTCAGCCGGTGTTCGGGACCTTGATGGCCCGCGCGGCGCGCTCCTCGCCGGGCGACACCAGCGTCAGGGCGGTGCCGGTCGCGAGCGCGCGGCCGGTGCGTCCGGCGCGGTGCACGTAGTCCTCGGGCGTGTGGGGCAGATCGTAGTTCACGACGTGCGTGATGCCGTCGATGTCGAGACCGCGCGCCGCGATGTCGGTCGCGACGAGCACCTGATACTTGCCCGACTTGAATCCCTCGACGGCCGACATCCGGTCGCGCTGCGTGCGGTCGGCGTGCAGCGCTGCCACGCGGATCCGCCGGCCGGCCAGCCGCGACGCCAGCCGATCGGCGCCGACCTTCGTCTTCACGAACACCAGCACGGGCCCGGGCTCGTCGCGAAGAAAACGCACCAGCCACTCCGTCTTTCCGCCGGTGGGCACGAGCTCGATCGTGTGGGTGATCGTGCGGGCCGCGGCGTTGCGCTGGCCGACCTGCACGAAGACCGGCTCGCGCATGATGGCTTTGGCAAAGCCGAGGATCTCGTCGGGCATCGTGGCCGAGAAGAGCAGCGTCTGGCGCGCGGGCGGCAGCGTGTCCACGATGCGCCGCACGTCCGGCCAGAAGCCCATGTCGAGCATCCGATCGGCCTCGTCCAGCACGAACACCTCGAGGCCGTCGAAGAGGGCGGGGCTGCTCCGCATGTGGTCCATGAGCCGGCCCGGCGTCGCGACGACGATCGGTACGCCGGCGGCCAGCGCGCGCGACTGCGGCTCCATCGGCGCGCCGCCGTAGACCGCGACGCTGGCGATGCCCGCGTGATACGCGAAGCCCTGCACGTCGTCGTCGATCTGGACGGCGAGCTCGCGCGTGGGCGTCAACACGAGCACCTGCGTCCGCGGCGGCGCGGCGCCAGAGGCGTGCTCCTCACGCCGGCGCCGCAGCAATCGCTCGAGGAGGGGCAGGACGAACGCCGCCGTCTTGCCCGTGCCGGTTTCGGCGCTGGCGATCAGATCGTGGCCCGCGCGCACGAGCGGCACCACCGCGCTCTGGACCGATGTCGTGAGGGTGAACCCGCGGTCGCGGACGCCGCGGAGCAGGTCGGCGTCGAGCCCCAGCGTCTCGAACGCCAGGGGTTCAGCCAGCGACTCCTCCGGCATGACCGCCGGCCCCTGGGCTTCGACCTGGTGCCGCGCGCTGTGGCCGTGGCTTGAGGACGAACGAGAGGGACGTCGCCGCCGGTGAACGCCGCTTCGGTGATGACTGACGTGTGAGGTCAAGCGCTTCTAGTGTGACACGCAACCCCTCGCGAAGGCGAATCGGCC
>CAYHSN010000094.1:5412-7362 GCA_964359235.1 uncultured Vicinamibacterales bacterium
CACCAGCCGCGTCGGCGGCGACGGGTCGCCGCGCGTGTGGCGCGCGTAGCGGAACGCGAGGATGCGCCACCCCTCGTCCGCCGTCTTCTTCAGGACGAGCGTGCACGGGCCACCGGCGGCGGGAATCATCTTGCGGTTCGCGTCCATGAGGCCGTTCAGGTCCCACTGTCCGTTCACGACCGCGAGGCCCGGCGCGATGAACTTGATCGTGCCCATCGACAGCCGGTGACGGCTCGTGCGGTACTCGCGCCGCATGAACATGGTCGCGCGCTGCTCGAGAATCTCCTGCCGCGAGCGCTCCGCGAAACCGTCGGCGTGCATGACGTCTCCGTCTTCCGTCCAGAGACTCGCGACGCCCCACGAGTCCAGATTGCGCCAGGCCGTCTCGAACTCCAGGCCCAGCTCGCGAATCGCGCGCTCGTCCTGCGCCGTGCCGAGCAACGGGAGCATCGCCGCGCCGGTGCCCGGTCCGCCGCTCGCCGGCGCGGCTGCGGGCGCGGCGCCGGGCGACCGCGGCACACGCGCCACGGGCAGCGACGCAACGCGCGTCTCCTCGATCGCCTGCACCAGCGCCGGCACGAAGGCCTCGACGACGCTTCGTCCTTTCTCTGGCGTCGCCAGCGTGGCGTCGCCGAAGATGCCCGTGGGCGAGTACGTCGTGTTGGGCTTGCCGCGCGTGCGCGACAGCGGACCTTGCCCGCGCGCGTCGTAGTCCTTCGCGGCCTTCGTCATGTCGACCGACGCGGGATCGATGTAGAGCAGCATCGACGTCTCGATCTCGTCGGCGTGGGACCCGCCGGGTTGCTGCGAAACCTGCCGCTCGATCGGGCCGAGGACGACGCTGAGATCGGTGTACCGGAACAGGATGCCCTCGCCCGCGAGGATGTCGGCCGCCGGCTTGAGCGCGCGCACGGTCGAGACGCCGGTGTTGAGCGCGTAGAACCGGCGCGGGCCGTACGCGGCGAGCGTGCGAACGATATCGACCGTCATGTCGCGGGCCGTTTCGAGCGTCAGGCTGGTCGAGCCCGGGTACTCGAGGAACGACGGATAGAAGTGGTAGGTCAGCGTCGGCGCCACGACGATGCTCGCGCGGTCGAGCACGCGGCGCGTGAGGTACTCGGCGAGCGTCAGGTCGTTGTTCAGCTTGAGATGCGGGCCGTGTTCCTTCGCCGCGGCGCCGACGGGGATCACCACGACGGTGTCGGGCGTGAGGATCTTCTCGGCCTCGACCCAGGTCAGATCTTCGAGGCGGATGCCCCGCAGCGCCGGCGCCCCCTGCGGCGCGTCCGGGCGGGCAGACCGCGGCTGGGCGAGCGCTCCGGTGAGCAGCACGACCGTCACGAGCGCGAGGGGCCAACGCGTCATGAGTGACCTCCGGGCGATTAGACGCGGGGGGTGAGGCCGCGGCCGTGTGGACATCAGGATAGCAGGCCACGAAGGCACGAAGACACGAAGGCCCAAAGAAAGAGCTTTCTGTTAGGATGCCAGGAAAGACGTCAGTCCGATCGAAGTTCATGAGCGCATCGGGATCCTCCGACTGGGACACCACGACCTACGACCGGCTGTCCGGGCCGCAGCAGGAATGGGGCGCCGCCGTGCTCAATCGGCTCAGCGTCGCCGGCGCCGAGACCGCGCTCGACGTCGGCTGCGGCACGGGCCGCCTCACCGAGGCGCTGCTCGAACGCCTGCCCCGCGGGCGTGTCGTCGCCCTCGACCGTTCGATGAACATGCTGCAGGTGGCCATCGCCAACCTGCGGCCGCGTTTCGCCGGACGCGTCGCGTTCGTGCGCGGCGACGGGACCTCGCTGCCTTTCCGTGAAGCCGCCGACATCATCTTTAGTACGGCGACCTTTCACTGGAATATCAGGACTTCCTCGAGTGCGTGTGCGTGCGCGCGTACGTCGAGCGCCTGCCGGCCCCCGATCGCGACGTGTTTCTCGGCTCGCTCAC
>CAYHSN010000094.1:7462-9847 GCA_964359235.1 uncultured Vicinamibacterales bacterium
GGCGTGCGCTACGCGTTCCGCCTGGACGAGGGGCCGCCGGTCGCGGACGAGCGCACCAGGCCGGCCGCCCTGCACGAGGTTGTCGTCGCCGCACGGCCCGATGTCGTCCACGTCAACGGCCTGATGTTCCCCGCGCAGCTCGAGTCGCTTCGGCGGAGTCTGCCGCGATCGTGCGCGCTCATCGTCCAGGATCACGCGGGCGTCGCGCCCGCTTCGAGGCGCTGGTGGGACGTGCGCGCGCGCGCACGTCATGCGTCGATGCGCCGCGGGCTGCGCGCGGCCGACGCGCTCTTCTTCACGTCGGCGGATCAGGCGCGGCCGTGGCGGGAGGCCGGCGTCATCGCGCCGCAGCCGCGCGTCTACCCCATCGTCGAGAGCAGCACCACGATGAGGGCGGTGGCGCGCGAGGCGGCGCGCGAGGCGAGCGGCGTGGACGGGCGTCCGGCGAGCCTGTGGGCAGGACGCCTGACCGCGAACAAGGATCCGCTCACCGTGTTGGATGGGTTCGAACGCGCGCTGGCTGAGCTACCGGAGGCCCGCCTGTCGATGGTGTACGGCGAAGACGATCTGTTACCCGAGGTGCGCTCGCGAGTCGAGCGGTCGGCGGCGCTCCGGGCGCGCGTGCGGTTGTGCGGGCGCGTGTCGCACGATCGCCTGGCGGCGTACTACAGCGCCGCGGATCTGTTCGTGCTGGGCAGCCATCACGAAGGCAGCGGGTACGCGCTCATCGAAGCGCTTGCGTGCGGTTCGGTGCCGGTCGTCACCGACATTCCCTCGTTCCGGGCGATCGCAGATGACGGTCGCCTGGGCGCGCTATGGCCGCCCGGCGACGCCTGGGCGTTCGCCCGTGCACTGACGCGGGCCGCGAGTGGTGACGTCGCGGCGAAACGGCTCGAGATCGCGGCGGACTTCGAGCGGCGGTTGAGCTGGCCGGCCGTGGGGCGCCGGGCGCTCGCGCTGTATCAAGAGGTCGCGGCGGCCCGGATCGCCGGGCCGCACGCGTGATTGATGCGCATCGCCCTCGTCGCGACCGGCGGCTTCGATCGCAGCGGACGCGAGCGCGTGATCCCGGCGCTGCTGTGGCTCGTCGAGCGCCTGGCACACCGGCACGACGTGCACGTGTTCGTGTTGCGATATCACGACGAGCCGTGCACGTACTCGCTGCTCGGCGCGACGATTCATGATCTGGGCCGGCCGCGCGGACCGATTCGCCAGGCGCGCGCCCTCATCCACGCCATGCGCGGAGTCGGACCCCTCGACGTCGTTCATGGCTACTGGGCGACGCCGGCCGGCGTGGCAGCGGCGTGCGCCGCGAGGCGGCTGGGTGTCGCGAGCGTCGTGACGCTCGACAGCGGCGAGCTCGTGTCGCTGCCGGAGTTCGGCTATGGATTGCAGCGCACGTGGCGTGGCCGTACGAGCGTGCGCCTGGCGTGCCGGCTCGCCACGATCGTGACGGTGTGCAGCGAGTCGATGCGGACGCGCGCGCGCGCGCGCGGAATCGATCCGCGCGTCATCCCGTTCGGCGTCGATCGGCGATGGTTCGAGAGCGTCGTGCCGCGCGCCGAGGGTCCGCCCTGGCGGCTGCTGCAGGTCGCGAGCCTGAATCGTGTGAAGGATCACACGACCCTGCTGCAGGCTGTGTCGTGCCTGCGCGCACGCGGCCGCGACGTGCGACTCGACCTCGTCGGCGAGGACACGCTCGGCGGCGAGCTGCAGCGGATCGCGTCGGGCCTGGGATTCGGCGAGGCCGTCACGTGTCACGGGTTCCAGCCGACGGACCGGCTCCGTGCGTGTTACGAGCGCGCGCACCTGTACGTGCAATCGTCGCGGCACGAGGCTGCCGGCGTCGCGGTGCTCGAAGCGGCGGTCGCGGGTGTGCCGATCGTCGGCACGAGGGTCGGCTACGTCGCAGACTTCGCCCCGGCGCGCGCGGTGTCCGTGCCGGCCGGCGATCCGGACGCGCTCGGTGGCGCCATCGACGCACTCCTTGGCGATCCGTCCCGTCGCGGGCGGTTGGCGGAGGCGGCCGGACGGTGGGCGATCGAACACGACGCGGACTGGACGGCCGCTGAACTGGAGCGCCTGTACGAACGGACGAGATTCCGGTAAACGAGGTGGCCGACTCGCGAGTAGTCAGGAGTGCGCGACGAGCCTCCGGAGCGCAGGGGCCGAGCTTGCCTGCCCTGAGCCAGGTCGAGGGGCTCGACCCGCCGGCAGCCCCGGACGTGCGCGTCGTGCTATCCTGCGATTCTCAGCACATTCGCAGCACGGTTCGAAATCGCGCATGACGCGGGGGTGAAACCGCGGACCCTTCGGGACGCCCGTCACCTGGGCGCGAGGCTTCCGGTGTTCGAGCGGATCTTCGAGCTCGCGTTCAAGTACCGC
>CAYHSN010000095.1:0-5183 GCA_964359235.1 uncultured Vicinamibacterales bacterium
ACCACGATGCCGGCGCGCACCGCCGCCTCGACCGCCTGCACGAGCGGGTCGCTCGCCGCCGGCTCCATGATCGGATGACCGAGCGACAGGTTGATGACGTCGATGCCGAACGTCCCGTTATTGACCGTGATGTACTCGAGCGCACGGATCACGGTGCTGGTCTTTCCGAGACCGTTTTCGTCCAGCACCTTGAACACGAACAGGCGCGCGTCGGGGGCCACGCCCTTGTACTTGCCGCCCGACAGGACACCAGAACTGCCGATGAGGCCCGCGACGTGCGTGCCGTGGCCGTAATCATCGTACGGCGTCCTCGGCACGCCGCCGCGCGTGAAGTCCCAGAATCCCTTGATGCGATCGGAGAAATCCTCGGACGGTTCGATCCCGGAATCGATAATCGCCACGTCGACACCGGCACCGGTCACCAAGCTTCCGAGACCCAGCAACTGCCGGATCTCGCCCGACTCGGTCTGAGTGGAGGTCCTGTCTTTGGCGCCGCTCGCGCGCGTCTTCACCAACCTCGATCGAGGCGCGCCACAGACGCTCACCTCGCAGTCGCACGACACCCACAGCACCGAACGATCGGCGTCCAGCGCCACGAGGTCCTCACCGTGCACGTACGCCGTCATCGCCTCGAGCGTCGGATGCTCGTACTCGACGACGTCGCCATGCGCCTGGAGCGCCGCCCTGAGCGCCGCGCGCCGGCCGGGGACCGTCTGGATGATGACGCGTTGAGGTTCGGGCGCGCGCGTCGCCGCGTCGCGCAAGACGAGGTCGAGTTTGTGAAGCCTGGGCTTGTTCGCAGCCGCGGCGGGAGCGGCCGCGGCGCACAGTACAAGCACACTGAGAGCAAGGAGTTGCCGAGCCCTGGAGAGCATCGTCAATGGCACAAGCAAGAATCAAGCCACTCAGTGCCACGTCTGAACACTCTTAATAACTCGAATAGATACAGAAGTTTAAGGGCCATGTTTCATTCTTGACAGTTCGACCGGGAAACACCATATGACTCGTATTGTAACACTTAGGGGTCGTTTCTGGTGGTGAGATGGACTGTTAACTACTCTATAGATTGAACTTACTCACAGTTGTTTCATAAAAGAACACACGAGTCGGGACCTGAACACAACTGCACCGTCCAAGTCCCTTGTCGTACGCAGATTCAGCGACCCGTGGGAAGTCCAGTGAGAGCGGCCGCCGAGTCGCGCGGCCCGATGACGAGGTGAACGCTCAGGACGAAGACGGCAATGGCGACGGCGGGACTGAGCAGCCAGGGAAAGCCGGTGACGAGCCCGAGGCTGCCGCTGACCTCCTGGAGCATGGTGCCCCAACTCGGTGTGGGCTCTCCGAAGCCGAGCCCGATGAACGACAGGGTGGCTTCGGCCAGGATGAACGAGGGCAGCAGCAGTGTCGCCTGCACGACCAGGAAGCCTCCGGCGGCTGGCAGCAGGTGCCGCAGGAGCACGCGGAGGTGGCTCGCGCCGAGCGATCGGGCGGCCGCGGCGTACTCGCGATGGCGCTCGACCGCCACGATCGCGCGGACGCCGCGCGCGGCGTACGGCCAGCCCACCAGCGCGAGCAGGCCCGACACGAGCCAGAACAGATCGTGCGGCTCGATCACCAGCGGGAGCACCGCGCGCAGCGCGAGGACGACATACACGGCGGGCAGCACGAGCACGAAATCCGCCGCGCGCATCAGGCTCTCGTCCGCGATGCCGCCCGCGTATCCGGCCAGGCCGCCGAGGATCGCGCCAATCAGCAGCGCGCCGAGCGCGCCGGCGATCGCCACGCCGAGCGAGAGGCGCGCGCCGTGCAGCAGGCGTGAGAACACGTCGCGGCCGACGCTGTCGGCGCCGAGGAGCAACAACGGGACCTCACCGCCGGCGGGACGAACCAGGCGTCCACCCCGGAACCACTCGAGCGGAATCCGCTGCGCGCGGTCCACGACGTAGTGGCGCTCGAGCCGATCGACCAGGCGGATCGGATGGATGAACGGCGCGTGCCAGCGCCCATCGGGACCGACGATCCGGATCCGCATGGGCGGCGCGTTGGTGTAGTCGGCGAATTGGGCCGACGGCGCCTGCGGCGCGAGCACGGGCGCCGCGACCGCCGCCAGCGCGACCAGTCCGATGACCGCGCCGCCGAGCCTCCGCATCACCACGTCGCCGCTCGGTCGCGCCCGATCACGACGCCTCCTGTCGCGCGCGCGGATCCAAGGCCGCCAGCGCGAGGTCGGACACGAGCGTGCCGGCGGAGAGAAAGACGGCGCCCGCGGCCGCGCAGCCCGCAACCAGGTCGACGTCGCGGTTCACGAGCGCGTCGTACATCAGCCGGCCGAGGCCTGGCCAGGCCGCGACGACCTCGACCGCGAACGATCCGCTCAGGAGCGTGCCGATGATGATGCCGTAAACGGCGGCAACGGGCCGGATCGCCGTGCGCCAGGCGTGACGCCAGACCAGCCGCGTTTCCGGGACGCCGCGTGCGCGCGCGGCGAGAATGTGCGGCTCGCCGAGCGCGGTGGTCATGGCCTGCGCCTGGAGCTGCTCGATCGTGGCGGCAAACGGAAGCGCCAGGGCGAGCGCGGGCAGCGTCAGGTGCCAGACGAACATCGACGCGGCGCCGACCCAGGTGGCGGCCGGATCGGGCGGCGGCAGGCCGCCCACCGGGAACCATCCGGTCCGGGCCGCGACAAACGCCAGCGCGAGCGCGCTGATGAGCGGCGGCACCGACAGCGCGGCGACGGATGCCGCCCGCACGATCGCGGCGATCCGTCCCGTTCGCGCGCCGGCGACGACGCCGAGCGGCAGCCCGACGATCGTGGCGAGCGCGAGCGCGGTGGCGCCCAGCACCACGCTGTTTCCGACACGCTCCCCCACCAGCTCGCCCACCGGCCTCTGGTAGAGGTACGACTCGCCGAGGTCGAGGCGCGCCGCCCGGCCGACCCAGCCGACGTACTGCTCCAGAAGTGGACGGTCGAGACCGAGGCGCGCGCGCTCGCGTGCGATCGTCTCGGCGCTCACGCCGGCGGGGACGAGTCCGGACGTGACGTCGCCGGGCGCGAGCCGCGCCAGCAGCAGCGCGGACGAGGACACCAGGAACACGAACACGATCGCGAAGGCGAGACGCCCGAAGGTATATCGCAGCAGCTTGCTCTGCACGAAGCGCCTCTCAGGACCGCGACACCTGTTGGCTCAGCGGGCAACGGGCTGCCGCACGGCGAGTATTTCGGCGTTCCAGAGCACCTGCGGGTTGAGGACCGCCGGTGTGGCGCCGGCGACGCGCGGGCTCATCGCCACGAAGATCTTCGGGGCGGCGAAGTACAGCGCCGGCGCGTGCGCGCCGAACACCCGCTGGGCCTCGGAAAAGAGCCGCTGGCGCTCGCCGAGATCCATCGCGGTCACCTGCCGCGCGATCAACTCGTCGATGCGCGCTTCCCAGGCGGTTGCCGGCTTCGGCTGGTTCGGATGCCAGAGGTGGAAGTCGCCGGAGCTCAGCCAGAACTGCAGGTTGGCCGCCGGTTCGAAGTCGGTGACCTCGAAGCCGAAGAACATGGCGTCGTAGTCGCCCTCGCCGAATCGCTTGCCCAGTGAGGGCGGATCCAGTTTCACGATGTCGGCCGTGATGCCGATCTGGCGGAGCTGCTCCTGGATGACCGCGGCCCCGCGCTCGCGCAGCGTCTGGCCCTGCTGCGTGAGGATCGCGAAGCGAACCGGCGCACCCGCTGCGTCCTCCAGCATTCCGTCGCCGTCCGTGTCCGCAAGACCGAGCTGCGCGAGCAGCGCACGCGCTCGCGCGAGGTCGTGCGGGTAGGTCGGCGCATCAGCGGCGTACCAAAGCCGGTTGCCAGGCGAGACGGGTCCGTAGATCGCGGCGGCGGCCCCCAGGTACACGGTGTTGACGAACCGGTCGCGATCGATCGCGTGCGAGATCGCTTTTCGCAGCGCTTCGCTCTGCAGCCACGCGCGGCGCGGATCCTTCGCTTTCGCCTCGGGTCGCAGGTTGAACCAGAGCGCGTTGATGTTCAGCCCGACACCCACTTCGAGCAGTTGCACGCGGCCCGCCTGCCCGTCGCGCCGCAGCGCCGCGATGTCCTCCGGTCGCACCTCGCTCGTCGTCAGGTCGGTCTGTCCGGCCTGCAATCTGAGCACTTCGGCATTCTGGTCCGGCACGATCTCGACGAGGAGTCGATCGAGGTACGGAAGCTGAGTGCCTGAGGCGTCCTTGACCCGGAAGTTCGGGTTCCGGGCAAACACGAGACGCTGTCCGGGCGCGTACTCGGTCAGCACGAAGGGTCCGAGTCCGGCCAGCTCCGAGGGCGCGGTCTTCGAGTTCCAGGCTTCATGAAAGCGGCCCTCGGCGAGCGCCGTCCCCAGCTTGTGGCGCGGCAGGATCGGGAGGCTGTCGAGAATGCGAAGACCCGGCGCGAACGTGGAAGGAAAGCGGATCGCGACCGTCAGGTCGTCGGTCGCCGAGACCGCCAGCGGCTGTCCCCCGACCTTGAGGTCGCCAGCGAGCCGGCTGCCCTCGGCGCGGTACGCCGCCTCGAACGAGAACAGGACGTCGGCCGAGGTGAGCGGCGCACCGTCCGAGAATCGCACGCCGCTACGAAGCTTCACCGTGTAGCTTCGGCCTTCGGCGTCCTCGGTCCAGCTTTCGGCGAGGCGAGGTTCGACCTCGCCGGTGACGCGGTTGATTCGCACCAGGCGATCCTGAGTGAGGCGAGCGACCAGCTCGGAGGCGGCATCGTTCGCGATGTAGCGATTGAACGACCTCGGCTCGGTCCGGAACGACACCGTGAGCTGACCGCCGCGCGCGGGCGCGGCTGACGATCGCTCGATCGGCGCCTCTGGCCGCGGCGGCTGCCGAACGTACAACAGCCATGTAATCAGTAGGATAGCTGCGACAGCGATTCCGATGAATGCCCGAGAAATCCTGGTCATGGTTTGACCCACCGGCCAATCCATTGGCCGAACCCGTTCGGTGCCGGTGGCCATCCCGAACGATGGGTATTTACTTCACATCCTATCGGTCGCTGGTCGCCAGCCAATCACTTGTCCAACCAGCGGGCTTCTGCCGCTGGATCGGCCATGTGCGCAATCTAGTGCAGATCTTGCCGTGTCGCAACCAAGCTGACGCAAGTTGTCGCATGGTGACTGTCGCTGTAAACCTCCGTAACAGCCTTTGTGGCA
>CAYHSN010000095.1:5283-9839 GCA_964359235.1 uncultured Vicinamibacterales bacterium
GCCTCGGGCGACGTGATCCTCGAAGGCGATCGCGCCAAGGTTGAGGCCCTCGCCAGCCGGTACGGGCTGCGCGTCAAGCGGTTCATGACGCAGGGCGCGGTTGTCGAAGTGAACGGCGGACAGCTCCACGCGCTCAGCCAGGATGCCGATGTCGAGCACCTGTCGAGCGACCTGCGCGTGCACCGGATGATGGCGATCACGACCGTGGCGACCGGTGCCGATCAGGTGTGGGGCGGTCTCGAGGGCGTGCCCGGTCTGACGGGTCTCGGCATCGGCGTGGCCGTGATTGATTCCGGCATCGACAACCATCCCGCGGTTCGCGGCCGCGTCGTGGCGAGCGTCGACTTCACTCGCACACCCGGAGGCGGGCGCGATCGCTACGGGCACGGGACGCACATCGCCGGGATCATCGCGGGCCGCGACGCCGGCGACGAGTTCTCGGGCATGGCGCCGGGCGCGCACCTCATCAACCTGCGGGTGCTCGGCGCCGACGGCTCGGGCTACACGAGCGACGTGATCGAGGCGATCGAGTGGGCGATCGCGTATCGGCGGCAGTTCAACATCCGGGTCATCAATCTCTCGCTCGGACATCCGGTGATGGAGAGCTATCGCGACGATCCGCTGTGCCAGGCGGTCGAGCGTGCGGTGCGCGCGGGCATCGTCGTAGTGGCCTCCGCCGGCAACTTCGGGCAGACCGAGGACGGGCGGCCGATTCTCCGCGGCATCGTGGTGCCGGGCAACAGCCCGTGGGCGCTGACCGTCGGGGCGATCGACACGCAGGGCACGGCGCGCCGATCGGACGATGTGGTGGCGGCGTGGAGCTCGCGCGGGCCAACAGACATCGACGGGCTGCTCAAGCCGGATCTCGCGGCGCCCGGGCGTCGGATTGTGTCGCTCGGTGCGCCGGGTTCGGAGCTGTGGCAGACGTATCCGGAGCGGCAGGTGGCGGGCCAAGGCGCCGGCAGCTACTTCATGCTGAGCGGAACGAGCATGGCGACGGCCGTCGTGTCAGGCGCCGCGGCACTTCTGATGCAGGCGAACCCGCGCCTGACGCCACTGGACATGCGGTTCGCGCTGCAGTTGAGCGCGACGTTCATGCCGGAGGCGGGGCTGATTGGGGCTGGGGCGGGGAGTGTGAATGTGGTGGCGGCGAGCGAGCTTGCTCAGCGCGCTGTCAGCACATCGAGCTACGCGATCGCTGGCGAGTCGGTGGCGCCCAGTGCGATCGCGTTCGCCGACGCGGCAGTCGCCGATGCTCAGGTCGTTCGGGGTACGAAGGCCGTCTGGGGCAATAGGCTCATTCGGGGTACGAAGGCCGTCTGGACCAACGGGATCATCTGGACCAACGGGATCATCTGGACCAACGGGATCATCTGGGGCAACACGATCCTCTGGGGCAACGGCCTTTCGAACCAGCAAATGCCGCCTGGGTGCGGCGAACCGACTGGCTTCTGCCACTGAATGGCGGTTGTGTCCCCCAGAGGTAGCGACAGGTGGGAAAGTGTGGCGATTTGAATTCTTGAGGGCATCATGAGCAGACTAATCATTTGGAGCGACTGAGCCGATAGACAGGGGACGAGCTGAGGTATTCTCAGCCGTCTTCAGAAGTACATGCGAAGCTCTTCGAGCTTACCCATAGGCGCCAGGTGGTACGTTTCCGCGATCGTCTTGTCCGGAGGCCTGGCCCTTGGGCACTCCCTTTACGCGCTGTGGAACTCCGTCGATCCGCGCTGGTTGCTGCTTGCAGCACTGACGCTTCTTAGCGGCGCCATCACCGTAAGGATCCCGCTTGTCACAGCCAAACTCTCCGTCTCAGAGGCATTCGTTTTCACTTCGGTTCTCCTCTTCGGAGTCCCGGCCGGAACCGTCACAGCAGCACTTGACGGGTTGATCGGCTCACTGTGGCTTCGCCCAAAACGGGATCCGTTCTATAGAACTTTCTTCAACTGCACGGCTCCGGCGCTGTCCCTTTGGCTCTCAGCTCACTCGTTCTTTCGGCTTACTCAATCCGGCCCACTTCTGAACGATCAAACCCCGCTGCCCAGTCTGCTCGTTCCTCTCGCGATCTTCACTGCGCTCTATTTTTTTCTTAACAGTTCACTAATTGCCCTCGCGATCGGACTTGAACAGAGAGTTTCTGCGGCAGAGGTGTGGAAAAAGAACTTTCTTTGGCTGTCTCTGAATTTCTTCAGCGGCGCCTCAATCGCGACGCTCCTAGTCGCCTACACCAGAGAAGCCGAGCTCGTCAGCGCCCTTTGGATCATCGTACCGATCTTGGTCGTTTCCTACCTGACGTACCGAACCGCGATGGGGCGGGTCGAAGATGCGAACAAGCACCTTGCGCAACTCAACACGCTGCACCTTTCGACTATCGAAACGCTGGCGATGGCCATCGACGCCAAGGATCAGATCACGCACGGACACATCCGTCGTGTGCAACGATACGGCGTGAGCCTCGCGAACAGGCTCGGGTTGAACGACGAGAAACAGATCAAGGCCATCGAGGCCGCCTCGCTGCTGCACGACATGGGCAAACTTGCTGTCCCTGATTACATCCTCAACAAGCCCGGTCCGCTCACCCCCGCCGAATACGAGAAGATCAAGCTTCATGCGAGCGTCGGTGCCGACATCCTCTCCTCAATCGATTTCCCTTATCCCGTCGTTCCCATCGTTCGGCACCATCACGAAAACTGGGATGGATCCGGCTATCCGGACGGACTGAAGGGGGCGGATATTCCAATCGGGGCGCGGATACTTTCCGTAGTTGACTGCTTCGACGCTCTCTCGTCGGACCGTCCGTACCGGCCAAAGCTGTCGGACAGCGCCGCGATCGACATCATCCTGAGGCGACGGGGCACGATGTACGATCCGGTCGTGGTGGACGCTTTTCTGAAGGTTCACAGTGAGCTTGTTTCCGGCGAACCAGCGGTCGCCGCTACGCCACGCTCGGCATTGTCCGCCATTACCGAAGCGGCACTCCCACCGACCGCTGGCAGCAGCGCACAGGCTGCGAGACTGGAGGAGATCGCCGCAAGCTCCGAGGAAATGCTTACGCTGTTCGAGATCTCTCGAGGTCTCGCCGGATCCCTCAGCATTGACGATGCGGCTGCTGTCATCGCCAAGCACCTTCGCCGGGTGGTCCCGTCGACGCTCTGCGTCTTCTACATCTACGACTCTTCTGCAGACGACCTTGTCGTCGCTCATGCGGCTGGTGACACGATCGGGGCCCTCTCTGGCCTCAGGATCCCACTCGGGCAGCGCCTGGCCGGCTGGGTGGCGGCGAACCGGCAGACCATCGTCAACTCGGACCCGATGCTGGATCTGGGAGAGGCCGCGCGGACCCTTCAGCCTCCCCTGCGGAGTGCCATCAGCACACCACTGGTTGACGGCGATGTGCTGGTCGGCGTCCTCACGCTCTATTCATCCAATCGCAATGCTTTCACTGATGACCATCGACGCATTCTCGAGGCGACCGCCCGCCAGGTCTCTCGTGCCATTCGAGGCGCTCGCAGCTACGAACGGGATCGCGCAGCGGCCATGCGCGACAGCCTGACCGGCCTGCCGAACATCGAGCGGTTACGCCATTTCGCTGCCTCGGTCGCCAACGCGGACGGCAAGCTCGAAGGTCCGTGCTCCGTGCTGTTCATTGATGTCGACAGCCTGAAGGACATCAACCGCCAGTTGGGCCGGGCCGCCGGCGATCGCCTTCTCGCTGAGATCGTTGCCACGACTCGGCGAACGCTGCGTGGCGGCGACGTTCTGTTCCGGTACGGCAGCGATGAGTTCGTTGTCTTCCTGGCGCAGACGGACGTGCAGACGGCGAGGGCCGTCGCTTCGAGGGTTGAAGCCGCGATCCGCGACAACCGCTTCGGATTGTCGAATCGCCAGGTTATCGTGTCGGTCACCACGGGGGTTGCTTCAGTTCCGTGGGACGGCCTCCTGTTCGACGACCTTGTGAGCCAGGCCAGAGTGCGCGCCAGCGACAAACGGGAGTCACCAGGGAGCACGCAGGGCCCGCCCACCTCGGTTCACTAAACGTCGTTCTCTGGCTCTGGGGTACTTCTTGAAGCCGCGGGGCCGCTAGAGTCGTCACACCCGCCTTGATAAGGTAGACTCGTTCGGCTACCATCGTCAGTTCAGGCTCACGCTTTCTCGACAATGTCTGCCAGGCAGCTCGAACTCGCCAACGTCGCCATACGGGCCGGCTGCTTCAAAGATGCGCTGGCGGCACTCGAGAAGCGCGAAATCGCTGGCGAGAAGGCGGACGCCGGTGAGATCGACGCACTTCGGGCGGCCGTGATGGCCTGGCTCGGACGGGACGCTCAAGCCAGGGATTTAGCCAACTTCGTGCTGCGCCGCGCGGACTGCCCGCCATTTGTGGCGGCGCAGTGTTACGCAGTGCTCGCGTACCTTTACGAAGATGCGAAGGCTGTTGGCGAGGCGATAGAACACTACCACAAGGCGATTCTGTTCGCTCAGAAGGGTGGTGAATCGCGGCAAGTGTGTGAGTATGAGCTTCAACTCCTGAATCTCCTTGGTGACGTCCACCAACCTGA
>CAYHSN010000096.1:0-1424 GCA_964359235.1 uncultured Vicinamibacterales bacterium
CCGACATCGCCGCTGGGGACATCGACGGTGATGGGGCGGTGGACCTCGTGGTCCCGCACGCCGATCGTGGACAGGGCTCTGTGTTGCTCAACGACGGTCGGGGCGGCTTCGACGAGAAGCGTCCGTTCGGCATCACGGGGCTCGCGGCAGCGGGAGTCGCCCTCGGAGATCTCGACGGCGATGGCCGCCCGGACATCGTCTTGGCGAACCGAGCGGGTGGTTCCTTCGCCTACTTCAACGAGCGTGGCGGAGTGTTCTCCGACGGCGTGCCGATCGGCGACAGCAGGGACCGCGTATTTTCTGTACACGTCGCGGATCTGAACGGTGACGGCAAGGCCGACGTCGTGCTGGGCATGGCGGCAATGCAAGCGGCGGTCCTTCTCAACGCGGGTGACGGTCGTACCTTCACGCGTCTCGGCCTCGGCGACAGCCGCGGCATCCTGGCCGGGCTTGCAGAGCACGGCATCGTCTACGGGCTCGCCGCCGGCGACCTGAATGCCGACGACACCCTCGATGTCGTTGTGGCCCGCGCCTTTCTGCCGAGCATGGTCTACATGAATTCTCTGCACACGACAGCCCGAGCTGGGAGACTGCCCACTCTTCTGTGGCGTCGCCTCGTCGAACCGGACTGATGGCGCACGCAGAGCAATGCCCACTGTGGTTGTTGGCGCATAACAGGCGCGTGAACCCGACGCGCGTGACGTCCCTGGGTCGTGTCGTCGTGGCGCGCGGGTTACGCGCGATCGTTGGGCAGACGAATGCATCCATGGCGACGGGCCAAATGCCGACGGCAACACAGGACCTCGATCACCTCGACTCCAGGTTCGACCAGCTCGTCGAAGAGTCATTCCAGGTCGAACCGCCACGAGACCTCTTGGACCTCCTGCTTGCGAACTACGCGCAAGCGAAAGTGACCGGAATCACGCCAGTCTTTCTGGGCCGCTGAAAAGGAGTGGCGTCAGGTGGCGGCCGTACGAAGAGGTCACACTGTTCGGCCGTACGAGCGACACTCGGCGGGACGGACGGTGCGGTATCTGGAGCTCCGTATCAGGGAGACCGACAAACCCCTTGCACTTGACGAGATCATCATCGGTCGCAACCAGGACACAAAGGCTGCAAACTCTCGGCGGCTGGCCTTGATGTTCGACCGCTCGATGTCGCTCAGCCAGTCGAGCGGATGGTGCACCAGTGCGACGTTAAGATGCGCGTCCAGGGCGCGAAGCTCCTTGAGCGCCGCGTCGAGGCAACGACGTCTGATGCAGAGCTTGGCGTGGTCGTTGTCATCCTGGCAGAACAGCGCGCTGTTCAAATAACGGAACCTGCGCGCGGGAATGCTGACGGCGCGAATGCGGCCGGCCGAACTGAAGTTCGGCGCTACGACGAGGCGGCTCCGGCTGAAGCCGGACACTGCTGCGGTCCGGGCG
>CAYHSN010000096.1:1434-9740 GCA_964359235.1 uncultured Vicinamibacterales bacterium
TTACGCCGCACTGGGGGGGGGGCGGGCCGATCTTCCCGGGCCCCGCGACGACGGCCAAGTCCCACGGACAGCACAGGGCGAAGCCCTGTGCCACCGCAATCATGCCCGCCAAAGCCAGGAGCCCGAGGCCCTCTCAAGCCCCACGCGGCAAGCCCCATGGGCCCCAAGCCTCAAGCCCAAAGCCAAGAGCCCGACTCCTGTAGCCTGTGGCCTGTAGCCTGTAGCCTGTAGCCCTTCTAGATTCTCTGAAAATTCTTCTCGATCTCCCGCCGTGTAATCCGCAGCACCACCGGCCGGCCGTGCGGACACACCGTCGAGTACGCCGTCCGGCGCAGCTCCTCGAGGATGTAGGTCATCTTCTCGAACGTCAGGCGATCGTTCGCCTTCACCGCCGCGTGACACGCCGTCGTCGCCGCGATCCGGCGGAGCGCCGCCTCGACGGGCGCGCCGCGGCCAAGCCCTTCCAGATCCTCGGCGAGCGCGCGCACGGCCGCCTCCGCCTGCTGATGATCCAGCAGCGCGGGCGCCGCGGCCAGACGCACGCTGTCGCCCCCGAACTCTTCGAGTTCGAAGCCGAACCGCTCGAGCTCGGCGACGTGCCCCTTCAGGACCTCGCGTTGCGCGGGTGAGAACCGCAGGACGAGCGGCACGAGCAGCCGCTGGCTCTCCGGGCGGTCCGCGGTCAACCGCTCCATCACCTGCTCGAACAGCACCCGCTCGTGCGCAACGTGCTGATCGATGATCGCGACCCCCTCGTCATCCACCGCGATGATGAACGTGTCGCGAAACTGTCCGAGCGGCGTCATGGGGCGGATGTCCGGAAGCGCGCCAGCCGACGCGGGTACCGACGGCGTCATCGTGTTCGCCGAGTCCGGTCTCGCGAACGCGGACGTCACGGGCGCCCAGCGGCTCGCTGACGGCGCGCCGGCGACGACACCAGGCAGCCCCGGTGATGCCGGCTCCGGCGAAGCGCCCGGCATGGGACGCAACTCGAGTTCCGGAGGCCTCCCCTGTCCAAGCACCTCGGTCAGGCCGCGGCGCACCACTTCGTGCACCAGCGACGGCTCGAGAAACCGCACCTCCGCCTTCGCCGGGTGCACGTTCACGTCCACGCGCGAGGGCGGCACCTCGAGGAACACGTGCACTTCGGGGCTCCGCTCCTTGATCGTCGCCGTCGAGTAGGCCTGCAGAATCGCGTGGGTCATCGTCCGATCTTTGACGATGCGGCGGTTGACGAAGACGTGCTGGGGCCCGCGAACGGGCCCCTGATCGCTGAGGGCCGCAATGAAGCCTGTGATGCGAAGGCCGCCCGCATCCTTGCGCACTTCGACGAGGTCGGCACGTTCCCCATAGAGTTGATGGAACCGCTCGCCGAGGCTGCCGACCGGCGGACACTCCACCAGCGTCCGGCCGCCGCTCGTCAAGGTGAAGCCGACTTCCGGATAGGCGAGCGCGAACTGCGTGACGAGCCGTGAGATCTGCGCCGTTTCCGCGCCGTCGGACTTGAGGAACTTGCGCCGGGCCGGCAGGTTGTAAAACAGATCCGCGACGTCCACCAGCGTGCCTTCCGGCGACCCGACTTCAATGACCGGCGCCGTGACGCCCCCGTGCACTCGCACCTCGGTGCCGCTCGCCGCGCCGCGCGCTCGTGAGCGCAGGCGGAAGTGCGACACCGACGCGATGCTCGGCAGAGCCTCCCCGCGGAAGCCGAGCGTCACGATGCCCGCCAGATCCTCCGCGCGCGCGATCTTGCTCGTCGCGTGCCGCTCCATCGCCAGCCGCGCGTCGTCTGCGTCCATCCCCTCGCCGTCGTCTTCGACGCGGATGAGCTTCTTGCCGCCGAACTCGACCGCGATCGCGATGCGCCGCGCGCCGGCGTCGAGCGCGTTCTCGACCAGTTCCTTCACCACCGACGCGGGACGCTCGACGACCTCACCGGCCGCGATCTGATTCGCGAGTTCGGGACTGAGCTGGTGAATCTTGCTCATTAGATCCAATGGCGCGTTCTGAAGACCCACAGCATGACGCCCGAGACGACGAGCATGCCGGCCCCGATCTCCCAGAATCCGGCGCGACCGTCCGACACGAACGCCGGCAGCTCGACGTTCATGCCGAACATGCCCGTCAGGAGCGTCAGGGGCATGAAGATAGTGGCGATCACCGTCAGGACGCGCATCGTGTGGCTGAGCTGATTGGACTGGTTCGCCAGATGGGCGTCCAGCAGCGACGTGATGCGATCCTGGAAGTTCGTGGCTTCGTCGGCCAGGCTGACGAGGTGATCGTGCACGTCGCGGAACCGGTAGGCCAGCGACTCGCCGACGAACAGAAACTCGCGCCGTGCGAGCCGGCCCACGGCGTCGCGCTGCGGCAGCGTCACGCGCCGGAGCGACGCGACGTCGCGCTTCAGCGCGAGGATCTTTCGCATCAGCTCGGCCCGCGGGTGTTCAAACACCTCCTCTTCGACCCGGTCGAGTTGATCCTCGAGCCGATCGACCTCCGGCCGGTAGTTGTCGACCATCGTATCGACAATGCGGTACAGCAGCGCGGCCGGACCTTCGGCGAGCACGAGGTCGTTGCGCGGGCACACGTCCCGCATACGCGCCACCGACCGCGATGTCCCGTCGTGCACGGTGACGAGGTAGTTCACACCCAGGAAGAAATCGACGTCGTGCGTCGCGAACCGGTGCTGCGCTTCCTCGAAGTCGATGCCGTGGAGGATCAGATAGACATAGCCGTCGTAGGCCTCGATCTTCGGATGGTGCACTTCGCTCAGCGCGTCCTCCACGGCCAGCTCGTGGAAGTGGAAGACCTCGCTCAGGACCCGGGCCTGGTCCGACTCCGGCGCCCCGAGATCGAGCCACACGATCGCGCCGCTGTCCGGGCGGAGCCAGGCCGGGTCGAGCGCGTCGGTCTGACGCGTGCGGCCGGACTCGTGGACGAAGACCGTCATCATGGGCACCATGGGCACTGTGTCACCGGTTCGCCCGGTCGTGAGATGGACCCGAAGTCGGCGCCGTGTCTCAATCGCCGACTTTCACCTTGAGTGCGGCCTGCGCCGCCGCGAGTCTCGCCACCGGCACGCGGTACGGCGAGCAGCTCACGTAGTCGAGCCCCACGCTCTCGAAGAAGTGAATGGACGAGGGGTCACCGCCGTGCTCGCCGCAGATGCCGACCTTGAGGTCCGGACGCGCCGCCCGGCCCTTCTGCACGGCCATCCGCACGAGTTGCCCGACGCCCACGGTGTCGAGCGAGGCGAACGGATCGCGGTCGAGGATCTTCCGCTCCTGATACGCAGTCAGGAACTTGCCGCTGTCGTCGCGCGAGAAGCCGAAGGTCATCTGCGTCAGGTCGTTGGTGCCGAAGGAGAAGAACTGGGCCACCGCGCCGATCTCGTCGGCCGTCAGCGCGCCGCGGGGCACCTCGATCATCGTCCCCACGAGGTACGGCACCCGAACGCCCTGTTCCTTCATCACGTCTTCGGCGACGCGATCGACGATGACCTTCTGGTCCTTCAGCTCCTTCACGAGGCTGACGAGCGGAATCATGATCTCGGGCACGACCGTGAGGCCTTCCTTCGTCAGCCGGCACGCGGCCTCCATGATCGCCCGCGCCTGCATCTCGGTGATCTCGGGATACGTGATGCCGAGGCGCACGCCGCGATGCCCGAGCATCGGGTTGAACTCGTGGAGCTGCTCGACGCGGCGCAACAGCAGACGCTTCTCTTCGATCGCCTTCGAACTCCCGCCGGTCGCTTCGAGCTTCGCCAGCTCGACCATCAGATCCTCGCGCTTCGGCAGGAACTCGTGGAGCGGCGGGTCGATCGTCCGGATGGTCACCGGCGTGCCGCGCATCGCCTTGAAGACGCCGTAGAAATCCTCGCGCTGCAGCGGCAGCAACTCGGCCAGCGCCGTGCGGCGGTCCGCTTCGTTGTCGGCGAGGATCATGCGCTGCACGATCGGGAGCCGTCCCTCACCGAAGAACATGTGCTCGGTGCGGCACAACCCGATGCCGCGCGCGCCGAACGCGTACGCCGTGTCGGCCTGATCCGGCAGGTCGGCGTTGGCGCGGACGCCCAGGCGCCGGACCTTGTCGGCCCAGCCGAGCAGGCGCGCGAATCGTTGATAGATGTCGGAGTCCCGGGCCTTCATCGTGCCGGCGATGACCTGCAGAATCTCGCTCGGCTGGGAGGGCGCCTGGCCGATCTTGACCTCGCCGCTGAGCCCGTCGAACGACACCCACTCGCCTTCCTTCACCGTCTGGCCCGCCACGCGGAACGTCTGGCTCTTCTCGTCGACCTCGATCGCGCCGGCGCCGACGATCGAGGGCTTCCCCATCTGCCGCCCGACGACGGCCGCGTGCGAGGTCATGCCGCCGGTGGCCGTGAGGATGCCCTGCGCGACGAACATTCCGTGGATGTCGTCCGGCACCGTCTCCTTGCGCACGAGCACGACCTTCTTGCCCTCGCGCGCCCACTCGACCGCACGATCGGCTGTGAAGACCGCCTGACCCGACGCCGCGCCCGGCGAGGCCGGCAGGCCCTTGGTGGTCACCGGCAACGCCTTCCACGCCTTCGGGTCGAAGATCGGTGCGAGGAGCTGCGACAGCGCCTCCGGATCGACCAGCAGCACCGCCTCCTCCGGCTTGATGAGCTTCTCCTGCACCAGATCGGTCGCGATGACCACGGCGGCATACCCGGTGCGCTTGCCGCTGCGGGTCTGCAGCATGTAGAGCGTCTCGTCCTGGATCGTGAACTCGAAATCCTGGACGTCCTTGTAGTGCCGCTCCAGCCGCGTGGTGATGTCGCGGAGCTGTGTGAAGGCCTTCGGCATCAGCGTGCGGAGCCGATCGATCGGCTGCGGCGTGCGGATGCCCGCGACGACGTCCTCGCCCTGCGCGTTGACGAGGAACTCGCCGTAGAACTCGTGCGCGCCCGTCGCCGGGTTGCGCGTGAAGCCGACGCCGGTGGCCGACCGGTCGCCCGTGTTGCCGAACACCATCATCTGCACATTGACCGCCGTCCCGATGTGGTCGGGGATCTCGTAGATGCGGCGGTACTCGATCGCACGCGGGTTCTGCCACGAACCGAACACGGCGTCGCGCGCCATGCGGAGCTGCTCGAGCGGGTCTTGCGGAAAGTCGCGTCCCGCCTTCGCCCGGACGACTCGCTTGTAGCGCGCGACCACGTCCTCGAGCGCGCCCTCATCGAGATCGGTGTCGAGGCGCGCGCGGCGCGTCTTCTTGACCGCCTCGAACTCGTGCTCGAACTCGCTCTTAGGGATCTCGAGGACAACGTTGCCGAACATCTGGATGAAACGGCGGTAGCTGTCGTACGCGAACCGGCCGTTCGAGATCCAACGCTTCAGCCCCTCGACCGACTGATCGTTGAGGCCGAGGTTCAGAATCGTGTCCATCATGCCGGGCATGGAGAACTTCGCGCCCGACCGCACCGACACGAGCAGGGGGCGCCCAGGCGCGCCCAGCTTCGCGCCGGCCACCTGCTCGAGCTTCTTCAGGTTCGCCAGCATCTGCTCGTCGACCGCCTTCGGCAGCTTGCGCCCGTGCGTAGAGTAGAGCGTGCAGGCGTCGGTCGAGATCGTGAAGCCCGGCGGCACGGGCAGCCCGGCGTTGGTCATCTCGGCGAGACCTGACCCTTTGCCGCCCAGCACGTCCTTCATGTGACGGTTGCCGTCGGCCTTGCCGGCGCCGAAGAAGTAGACGAGCTTCTTCGTCGCGTGCCGGGACTTGGGGCTCCCGCCTCCGCCAAGGCTACGGCGGGCTCGCCGAAGCTCGAAGAGCGAAGGCGGCGGGACTCGGGACTCGGCTGCCCGGTGTCCACGGCGCGCGACCATCTTGGTGGAAACGGGTTTCCTCATAGATTGCGTGTTTCTTGCCTTTGCCTGCTTAGCCATCAGTGACGACTCCGGTTTATGAATCCGTTTGAGCGACGATTTCCGAGATAGACGGACGTAGCGCAGCCCTTCAGGGCTGCCCAGGCGCCAGATAGGAGATGTCTCCAATATCCCAGATCAGGTCACGCAGTTCTCCCAGCAGGGCAAGTCTCGCCTGCCGCAGATCCTGCCGCTCGACGTTGACGAGAACATCGTCAAAGAAGCGATCGACAAGCGGGGCGAGTGTCGAGGCCTTTTTCAGGGCTTCAAGGTAAAGCCCCGACTGCCCCAAGGAACTTATCTCAGGCCCCACGTCGTCGAGACCTCTCCGCAAGGCCGTCTCCGAGGGCTCTGTCAGAAGCGCTCGGCCCTGGCCCCACACCCCGGCGCCTCCCAATGAACCTAACTCCATGTGAACGATGTTGTTGATCCGCTTGTACAACCGAGCCAGATCCGCGAATTCGGCCTCGCGGCGAATCGTCTCGAGCGCTCGCGCTCGTCGAAGCAGGACAAGCGGACTCAAATCCTCCATCCTCTTGTGGAGCACGGTCTTCACAACGCTATCTGGGAATCCCCGCTGCCTGAGCAGGTAGTCGAGTCGATCCAACCAAAACGAAAGCCTCGCGCTCTGCGTCTCCGGGGCATCCTTCCCCTGATACCAGTCCTGCACCAGCTTCCTGACGAGCATCGCGAGAGTTGGCGCCCGGTCGACTCCAAAATCCGGCAGGTCAGCAAGAATCTTCACGACCCCTTGGGCCTGCCGCCGCAGTCCGAATGGATCGCGCGACCCGGTGGGCCGCTCACCGGCGCCAAACAGCCCCACCACCGTATCCAGCTTATCGGCCAGCGACACAGAAGCCCACGTCACCGTGGCGGCGCCGAGATCGGCGCGCAAGGGCGGCGCGTCGGCCTCGACGCCGATCGGCAGATAGTGATGGTAAATCGCCTTCCAGATCTCCTCCGGCTGCCCTTCCTCGCGCGCGTAGATGCCGCCCATCGTGCCCTGCAGCTCGGTGAACTCGCGGACCATGTCGGTCGTGAGGTCCGCCTTCGCCAGGCGCGCGGCCCGGCGCGCGAACTCCGCTTGATCGGGGCGGCCGAACGCCTCGCGCGCGATCCACTCGGCCAGGTCCGCTATCCGCTCGGCCTTCTTGCGGTAGCTGCCGAGCGCCTTGTGGAAGAGCACCGTGTCGAGCCGATCCAGTCTCGCGTCGAGCGGTGTCCGTCGATCGGTGTCCCAGAAGAACGCGGCGTCGCGCAGGCGCGCCGCCAGCACGCGCTCGGCGTTGGCGGCAATCGGCCGCTCGTCGGCCGGCTCGGTGTTCGTCACCGCGAGAAACACGGGCTTCAGGCGTCCGCCGTCCTCCACCACAGGGAAGTCATGTTGATGGTGGATCATCGTCGTCGTCAGCACTTCCGGCGGGAGTTGCAGGAACGCCGGATCGAAGCTGCCCGCAATGACGCCGGGATACTCGACGAGGTCGGGCACCTCGTCCAGGATCGACGCGCTCGCGCCCGTCAGCAGGCGCCCGCCCAGCCGGCAGGCGCGCGCCTCGAGGTCGCGCGCGATACGCTCCCTGCGCTCCGCGCGATCGAGGACGACGAAGTGCTCGGCGAGTTTCCTGCGGTAGTCCGCGAAGGTCTTCACGCGGATCGAGCGCCCGGGCCGGCCGGAGGTCGTGAGGAACCGGTGCCCGTACGTCACGGCGCCGGCCACGACGTCCTGCACCTGCGGTCCGCCGGCTTCCACCGAACGCCGGATGACGAAGGGCACCACGCGCCCGCCGTAGAGGAACAGCAGCCAGCGGATCGGCCGCCCGAACAGCAGTTCGCCGCGCCCGTCGTCGAGACGCGCGTCCCAGCGCATCTGCTTCGGGAACGCCAGATCGCGCAGCACGGCCGCGAGCACCTCCGGCAGCACGTCGGCCGCGGGGCGTCCCTGTTCGCGCTTGCGGAACGCGAGATACTCGCCTTTCGGAGTCTGCACGCGGGCCAGATCCTCGAACGCGACGCCCTGCTTGCGGGCAAACCCCTGGCCTGCGGGCGTGGGCCGACCGTCCTTGTCAAGGGCTGCCGACACGGGTGGTCCCGTGATCGTCTCTTCGAGATCGCCCTGGCGGTCGGCCAGGCGCGCCACAGACGCGCCGAGCCGACGCGGGGTGCTGAAGGGTTCCGGGTCGCTCGCGTTCAGCCGACGCTCAAAGAGACGAGCCGCCAGCCGTTCGCCGAGCTGACGCGTCAGCCCGGGCAGCCAGCTCGCCGGCAGCTCCTCTAGTCCGATCTCGAGTAGCAGCTCTCGATCCATTTCTCTCTTGGCGGGGTCCCCCGGCCTCCGCTCTTCGCGCTTCGTCCAGGGTCGCCGGCGCCGTGCGAAGGCGCCGGCCCCCCGCCCCGCGCCGGCCCTCGCGCCCATCGACA
>CAYHSN010000097.1:0-5370 GCA_964359235.1 uncultured Vicinamibacterales bacterium
CTATCGCACCTCAGACGGGACGCGGGCGCGATGCATCGGTCGTAGCGCCGTAGCGTCGTAGCGCCGTAGCGTCGTAGCGTCGTAGCGCCGGACTTCAGTCCGGCCCGCGGGCGCGACTGAAGTCGCGCGCTACGGAAGTCGCGCGTTACGACAGTTGTGAACTCGGTCCTTGACACATCGCGGGCCCGATGATGATATCTGCAGCGGACACCGGGAGTTTGACATGAAGCACAGCGGGATCGCGGTCGTTCTCTGCGCGGCAGTGGCTCTGGCAACGGGGGCACACGCGCAGACACAGGCACCGATGAACACCCTCACCGAACAGGAGCGGGCCGCCGGCTGGCGGTTGCTCTTCGACGGCACGACCACCGCCGGCTGGCGCGGGTTCAAGAAGGCGGACATGCCCGCTGGCTGGCAGGCGGTCGATGGCGCACTCAGTCGCGTGGCGTCGGCCGGCGACATCGTCACGATCGACGAGTTCGCAGGCTTCGAGCTCGCGTTCGAGTGGAAGATCGCGCCGGGCGGCAACAGCGGCGTGTTCTTCCATGTGACGGAGGATATCGAGGCCGTGTGGCACAGCGGACCGGAGTATCAGATCCTCGACAACGCTGCGCACAAGGACGGTCTCACGCCAGACACCTCGGCCGGCGCCGACTACGCGCTGCACGCGCCCAGGCGCGACGCCTCCAAGCCCGCGGGCTCGTGGAACCACGGGCGCATCATCGTCAGGGGCAGCCACGTCGAGCACTGGCTGAACGGCGAGAAGATCGTCGAGTACGAACTCGGCAGTCCTGATTGGACGGCGCGCGTGGCGAAGAGCAAGTTCAACGTCTATCCCGGGTTCGGCCGCGCACCCAAGGGGCGCATCGCGATCCAGGATCACGGCGACGCGGTCGCGTACCGGAACATCAAGATCAGGACGTTGTGAAGCTATCAGCTATCAGCTCTCAGCCATCAGCGTGATCACGACTGAAAGCTGAAAGCTGAAAGCTGAGAGCTGGAAGCTGAGAGCTGAAAGCTGTTCATGATCCGTTGGAAGCTGTCGGCGATGATGTTCGTCCAGTACTTCATCTGGGGCGCGTGGTCCGTCACGATGGGCACGTACCTGGGGACGACCCTCGCGTTTGACGGCACCCAGATCGGGCTGGCCTACGGGACGACGGCGGTGGCGGCGATGATCTCGCCGTTCTTCGTCGGCATGATCGCCGATCGCTTCTTCTCGACCGAGCGAATCCTGGCGGCGCTGCATCTGGCCGGCGCCGCCATGC
The DNA here is from genome assembly GCA_964359235.1 of uncultured Vicinamibacterales bacterium. Taxonomy (GTDB): domain Bacteria; phylum Acidobacteriota; class Vicinamibacteria; order Vicinamibacterales; family JAHECP01; genus CAYHSN01. The sequence goes on from CAYHSN010000097.1 coordinate 1,269, forward strand.
TGTATCTGGCTTCGGCGCAGGAACGCTTCGGCGCGTTCTACTTCGTCCTGCTCGGCTACACGCTCTGCTACATGCCGACGCTGGCGCTCACCAACGCGCTGTCGTTCCATCACATGAAGGACCCGGCGCGCGAGTTTCCCCGCGTGCGCGTCCTCGGCACGATCGGCTGGATCGTCGCGGGCCTCGTCGTTGGGCGCCTCGGCCTCGAAGCGACGGCGGCGCCACTGCGCATCGCGGCCGGCGCCTCGCTGTTCATGGGTCTCTACTCGCTGGCGCTGCCGCACACGCCGCCGAAGGCCGCGGGCTCGCCCGTCACCGTGCGCGCCGTGCTCGGTCTCGACGCGCTCGCGCTCCTGAAGGATCGATCGTTCGCCGTGTTCGCGATCGGGTCGTTTCTCCTGTGCATCCCGCTGCAGTTCTACTACGCGTTCACCAACCTGTTCCTGAACGAGATCGGCCTCTCGGAGCCGGCCAGCACGATGACGCTGGGGCAGATGTCGGAGATCGGGTTCATGCTGATCATGCCGTGGATGCTGGTGCGGCTCGGCGTGAAGAAGATGCTGCTCGTCGGCATGGCGGCGTGGGCGGCGCGCTACGTGCTCCTCGCGTACGGCGACGCGGACGCCCTCACGTGGATGCTCTACCTCGGCATCCTGCTGCACGGCATCTGCTACGACTTCTTCTTCGTGACCGGTCAGATCTACGTGGACCAGCAGGCCGGCGTGACGATCCGGGCGGCCGCGCAGGGCTTCATCGCGTTCGTGACGCTCGGCGTGGGGATGTTCATCGGCGCGTGGGCGTCGGGCGAGATCGTGCAGGCGAACGCGCTGGCGGGAGGCAACGGCGCGGGCCACGCGTGGGCCGCGATCTGGATGGTGCCGGCCGCGGGCGCCGCGGCCGTGCTCGTGCTGTTTGCACTGGCGTTCCGCCCGCGCGAGCCGCGGCGGGTCTGAAGACTCAAATCCTCGAATCCTCAAATCCCCAGATTCTCAAACCCAATACGCTTCGCCGGCGGGCTCGCGGATGACGATGTCCTTCAGGAACGCAATCGCCTTCTTCAATCCCTCGGCCCCCGACATCAGACTGTCCTCGTGCTCGATGCTGAGCACGTGGTCGTAGCCCACCAGCCGCAGGTTGCTGACGATCGCCTTCCACACCGCCGCGTCGTGACCGTAGCCCACCGTCCGGAAGATCCAGGCGCGCTCCAGCTCGCGCGTGTACTTCTTCGCGTCGAGCACGCCGTTCACCGCGATGTTCGCCGGGTCGAGCTTGCAGTCCTTCGCGTGCACGTGGAAGACGCCGTCGCCGAGCGCGCGGATCGCCGCAACCGGATCGATCCCCTGCCAGAACATGTGACTGGGATCGAAGTTGCAGCCGATCACCTCCGGCGCCGCCTCGCGCAGCCGCGCCATCGTCTCGGGGTTGTAGACGGCGAAATTGGGGTGCATTTCGATCGCGACGCGGACGCCCACGGATCGACAGAGGCGCGCCGCGTTCCGCCAGTAGGGGAGCACGCGTTCCTTCCACTGCCACTCGAGCGCTTCGGCGAACTCGGGCGGCCACGGCGCGACGATCCAGTTGGGGTGTGTCGCTCTCGCGTCGCCGCCCGGGCACCCGCTGAACGTGATCACCGTCTTCACGCCGAGTCTGGACGCGAGACGAACGGTCTGCTCGAACGCCAGGTGGTGCGCCCGCGCAGTCGAGGCTTTCGGGTGCAGCGGGTTGCCGTGGCAGCTCAGGGCGCTGATGACGAGGCCGCGGCGCTCGACGGCCTGCCGGAACTCCTTCATCCGGGCGTCGCTCGAGAGCAACCGGCCGGGGTCGCAGTGCGCGTTGCCGGGATACGCGCCCGTGCCAATCTCGACCGCTTCGAGACCCAGCTCGACCAGGTAGTCGAGCGTCTCCTCGAGCGGCTTGCTCCCGAACAGCACGGCGAAGACCCCGATCTTCATGCGACCCCCTTCACGCGAACCCAGCGCCGCGTTCGCGACGAACGCTCGATGGCGTCGAGCACGCGCTGATTCCGGACGCCGTCCTCGAAGTTGGGCGAGGGGAGGCGCTTGTCAGCGACGGCCTCGATGAGGTCGTAGACCGTGTGCGTGAACGTGTGCTCCCAGCCGATAATGTGCCCGGGCGGCCACCACACGCCGCCGTACGGATGCGAGCGGTCGGTGGCCATGATCGTGCGGAATCCGCGGACCGGCCCCGGATCGGATTCCAGATAGAGCTCCAGCTCGTTCAACCGTTCCAGATTGAACGCGAGTGTCCCCAGGCTGCCGTTGATCTCAAACCGGTTGTAGTTCTGTCGCCCCGGCGCCATCCGCGTCGCTTCGATCGATCCCAGCGCGCCGTTCGCGAATCGCACCGCCGCGACGGCCGCATCGTCCACGGTCACGCGTCCTTTTCGGCGCGGATTGTCCGCGAGCGGGCGTGTCCTGACGAATGTTTCACACGCGCCGGCGACCTCCGCGATCTCGCTGACGAGCATGCGCGCCAGATCGACGACGTGCGAGCCGAGATCCCCGAGCGCGCCGGAGCCCGCCCGCGCGCGGTCGAGACGCCACACGAGCGGGAACGCCGGGTCGACGAGCCAGCCCTGCAGGTAGGTGCCGCGGAAGTGGCGGATGGTCCCGAGCCGTCCCTCGTCGATCAAGCGCTTGGCGAGCAGGACCGCCGGCACGCGACGGTAGTTATGGCAGATCATGTGCGGGACGCGGGCCTTTCGCACGGCCGCGAGCATTCGCTCCGCGTCCTTCACCGTGTTCGCGAGCGGCTTCTCGCAGAACACGATCTTGCCGGCCTTCGCCGCCGCGATGGCGATCTCCGCATGCGAGTCGCCGGGCGTGCTGATGTCGACGAGATCGATGTCGGGCCGGCCGACGACCTCGCGCCAGTCGGTCGCCGCCTCGTCCCAGCCGTAGGTCCCCGCGGCGGCTTCGACCTTCGCCCGCGTGCGGCCGCAGATCACCTTGAGGCGCGGGCGCAGGCGCGGGTTGAAGAAGGACGACACCTGGCGCCACGCGTTGCTGTGCGCCTTGCCCATGAAGGCGTAGCCGATGAGCGCGACGTTGACGTTCTGCACGCTGGCGCTGTCCTCCGGGCCGCCTAAAGGCGGCCCCCTACGTCCACTCGTAGAGGCCGGCTTCAGCCGGCCTTCCGGCCAGCCGGTTCTAGCCAGTTCCTGCCCCGGTTGTCAAGGCGAGCCCGGCGAGCGGGCGCGGGCGGCGAGCGGTTTCCGGAACACGAGCGCGGCGAGGTAGCAGGCGGCGATCAGAGCCAGCAGCACCCTGAAACCGGTCACGAGCGACAGGTACTCGGCCACACCGCCCAGCATCGCGACGAGCGCGCCGCCGACGAGCCACGGGCGGCGGATCTCCACGCGCGCCACAACCTGGTTGGCCGCGAGCGCCATCACGAGGATCGAGGCGATCGTGAGCGAGGCCACGACCCACGTCGATCCCCACAAGAGCGCGAACTGCGTGATGGACTTCGTCTCGAGCAGCATGAAGCCGACGCCAAGGAAGAAGAACTCCCACGACCAGCGCCGCGCGGCGCCGCGCCCTGGTTGTACGCCGCCACCTCGTCCGGCGGCGCCGGGTAGCGGGTGAGCCCGCGCAGCCGCGGACCGGCCATGATGACCGCCAGATACACCTTCGCCGCGTGGCCGTGCACGATCGGCTCGTCACCGAACGCGCGGGCGGCCGTGTTGGCCAGCCGGTCCACCAGCCACGGCTTGCGGAAGTAGTTGTAGACGATGAGCACGCCGTCGGGCTTCAGCCGATCGCGGACCGCGCGGAACGACTCCTCGGTGAACATGTAGCTTTCGAGTCGCACGCCCGAGAATGCCGACTGCAGCGTCAGCGAGTCGATCAACGCGAACACCACCAGGTCGTACTTCCGATCCGTCGTCCGCAGGAAGTGCCGCGCGTCGTCCGCGACACGGTGCGCACGGGGATCCGCGTACGGCCGATCGGGGTGGCGCTCGGCGCCGAGGCGAAGAATGGCCGGATCGATCTCGACGGCGTCCACGCGCTTCGCGCCGTGCATCAGCGCCGCGGCGACGTCGGTGCCGGAGCCCGCGCCGAGGATCAAGACGTCGTCA
>CAYHSN010000097.1:5470-9716 GCA_964359235.1 uncultured Vicinamibacterales bacterium
AGGAGGCGGCAGAGCGTTCGCTGGAGGTTGGTGAGAGCCATTGGCGCAAGGCGGCGGCCCGGAGGTACGCCTGCCGGTCCCCGTGGCGTTGAATGTAGCTCAGGACCTGCCGCCGCTGCTCGTCTGTCGCCGGGTAGTAGTCTGCGCGCAGGAACCACAGGCAGCGCGTGCGGTACTCGTCGACGAGCGCGTTGACGGCGTTCTCCAGGTCGTCAGGACCGGCAGCCATGCGTCGATCTGTACTCTGCCCGAACGGAAGCCGTGAGCACCAGAGTGGCGTGCGGGATGGTGGGGTCATGCCGCCCGCCGCGGCACAGTGTGCGCGAGAAGATCGAGCCCGGGGGAGTCGCCTCCCCCGAGCCCCTCCTGTCTCCTGTCTCCTGACTTCTGTCTCCTGTCTAGAACGTCACCTTCACCCCCATCTGCACCAGACGCGGCTCGGCGGCGGCGGTCAGACGCCCGAAGGTCGGCGTGCCGAGCACCGTGCCCACGCCCGTGAAGTTGGTCGAGTTGAACACGTTGAACACCTCGAGCCGGTACTGCAGGCGCAGGCGGCCCGAGACCACGAAGTTCTTGAAGAGCGCCAGGTCCGTGATGTGCCGGTACGGCGCCAGGACGACGCTGCGCGGCGCGTTGCCGAAGGTGTTCGCGGCCGGCAGCGCGAAGGCCGCCGTGTTGAACCACTGCTCGATGGTCTTGGCCCCTTCGACGTCCCCGGAGACATTGGGACGCCGCTGGATGTTGCCGAACGAGTTCATCGTGTTGGCCGTCTGCGTGATCGTCAGGGGCACGCCGCTCTCGTAGCGTGTGACGCCGCTGATCTCCCACCCGCCGAGCAGGTTGTACATCAGGCGGTTGCCCGGGTCGCGGAAGAACGGCAGCTCGAACACGTAGTTGGCGCCGAAGATGTGCGTGCGGTCGTAGTCGGCGAGCGCCCGCTCCGCAGCCAGGTTGTTGACGTCCTGCGCCAGGTGAGACCGGTCGGACGGCGAGTCGGTCTCGATGCGCGACAGCGTGTAGTTCACGTTGAGCTGGAAGCCGTTCCGCCACCGGCGTGACGCGCTCGTCTGCAGCGAGTGGTAGATCGAGTTGGCGTCGGTCGCGCGCATCGTGATGTTGCCGAAGCCGCGGTACGGCCGCGCCGCGTTGGTCGGCGAGAGCGTCCCCGCCGGCGTCTGGTTGATGTCGTAGGCGCGCAGCAGGTTCCGGCCGGCGCTCCCGACGTAGGCCACGTCCAGCGTGAAGTTCCACGGCAGCTCGCGCTGCATCCCGGCGCTCCAGTGGTGCGTCGTCGGGATCTTGAAATCCGGGGACATGGCGATCAGGTTCGGCACGAGGATCTCGTTGTCGCGCTGCGCGCCCTGCGTCGGATTGCCGAGCGTCGGTCCGTTGCCGCCGGTGGCGCTGAACACCGCCTGGAACGAGAACGGCGGGTTGACGAACGCGTTCTGCAGGGCGATGCCCACGAGCGTGCGGTCGAAGTACATCCCATACCCGCCGCGCACGGCCGTGCGGCCGTCGCCCTTCGGATCCCACGAGAAGCCGACGCGCGGCCCGAAGGTGTTCCAGGGGCTATCGGTCACCCGGCGGCCGTACGGCGAGTTCTGGTCCGCGACAATGATCCCGTTCAGCGGATCGCCCGTGCCCTTGACCCGCAGGTTGTTGGACCCGATCTGGTACGCGCTCGCCGACTTGAACACGGCCGGGTCGAAGTTGGTCAGGATGTCCTCGGTGTCGTACGGCTGCCGGATGTACGACCAGCGGACGCCGAGGTTCAGCGTCAGATTCGACCTGACCTTCCAGTCGTCCTGCGCGAAGGCCTCGTACATCTGGAAGCGCAGGTGCGACGCGATGTCGATGTTGGTCTCGGTGTACGAGTTCGCCCGGCCGAGCAGGAAGTCGGCGAAGGCGTCGCCCGAGGACCGGAACGAGGAGTCGGACACGCCCGGGAAGTTGAACCCGCCGTTGGTGCCGCTCGCGTTGTTCTCGTTCTTGAACTCCCACGACATCAGCGCGCCGAACTTGAACGAGTGGTTGCCGCTGACTTTCGTCAGGGTCTCCTTGATGCGGTGCGACCCGAACGTGTTGTCGTAGGGACCGAAGAAGTTGAACCCGCCGTAGCCGCCGCTGCCGAACGCGATGCCGGGCAGGATGTCGTCGCCGGGCTGGCCTCGATACACCTTCGGAACGGCCACGTCACGCTTGTAGTTTCCGGTGGGCTCGCTGAGGATCGCGCCGCGGCTGTAGTTGTACGCGAGCTCGTTCAGCACCGTCGGCGTCACGACCCAGGTCCACGAGCCGACGAAGCTCCGGCCCGGGTTGTCGGTCTTCGTGTTCGAGACGCCCGGGAAGGCCGCGTTGAACGAACCGAAGATCTCGCCGAAGGGCTCCTCCGACGGGATGGTGTCCTTGATGAACCGGCCGTACACCCTGTGGGTGTCGGAGAGGTGATAGTCGACGCGCACGAGCTCCTCCCGGAAGTCGCGCACCTGCGGCGTCGCCACGCTGAAGTTGCGGTTGCCGCCAAGCGCCGCCGGATCGGCGTTGGGCGACGGGAACCGGTTGAGCAGGGCCTGCGCCAGCGGATCGATCCGGTTCGAGGGAATGACGTTGCCCGGGAAGGGAAGGCCCGTCAGCGGATCGATGATCGCGACGGAGAACTCCGAGAAGTCGCCGCGCCGCTGCCGTTCGGTCGCGACGCGGGTGTTCGCGACGCCGCCGCCGCGCACCAGCTCGATGTTGCGGAACTCCTGCCCGAAGAAGAAGAACAGCTTGCCGCGCTTGAGGGGTCCGCCGACCGTGTAGCCGTAGTTGTCGTAGTCCACGGGCGCCGCGTTCTTCCTGCCGTTCTTGTCGGGATCGTAGGTGCCGAAAAACGGCGAGGCGTCCCAACTGTCCTGGCGGAGGAACCAGAAGCCGCTGCCGCTGACGTCGTTGGACCCCGACTTCGTGATCACGTTGACCTGGCCGCCGCCGCTCCGGCCGAACTCGGCCGTGTAGTTCGAGCGCAGGATGTTCACCTCGGCCACCGTGTCGATGTTCACGTAGTTGATGAGCGCGAGGTTCGATCCGACGTCGTTGTTGTCGGCGCCGTCAACCATCCAGTTGTTCTGGCTCGCGCGGTTGCCGTTGACCGACACGCTCGTCAGGTTCCCGAGCCCGACGAACAGCGTGCTCCCGAGGCCGGACGACACGCCCGGCTGCATGATGACGAGCGACATCAGGTTGCGCCCGTTGAGCGGCATCTTGGCGACCTGGGTGTCGTTGATCAGCGTGCTGATGGTGGACGACTCGGTCTTGATGACGGGCGAGGCGGCCGTGACCGTCACCAGCTCCTGGACGGTGCCCGGCTCCACCGTGACGTCGATGCGCAACCGGTCGTTGACGCTGAGCTGGAGGCCCGCGCGCACGAACTTCTTGAAACCCTGGAGCTCGAGCGACACTTCGTACGGCCCGACGGGCAAGAGCGGCGCCACGTAGATGCCAGTGCGGTCGGTGACCACCTCGAGCGTGACGCCCGTCGCCACGTTCTTGACCACGACGAGCGCGCCCGGAATCGCGCCGCCCGTCTGGTCGCGCACCGTACCGGTGATCGTGCCGGTGATCTCCTGCGCCGAGACCGGCGCGGGCACGAGGAGCGAGATGACGACGAGGAGCAGAGACGCCGCGAGCAGTGCGGCAGGACCGCGGAATCGGGACATGAAAGACCTCCTGAGACAGACCGGACAGAAGGCCGACGAGCGTAGGAGTCCGGTCGGTGAGAAGACGAGCAGATTCTAGCGCGTTCGCGGGTTTTTGGGTATCAGGCGGCGCGCGGCCCCTTACCGTGGGCTTGAAGGGGATGTGTCGGGGAAAGCGTGGTGAGCCGCGTCCGCCTACGCTCGGCTTCCCGCGCGCCGAGCTTCGGCGGGACTGCGTTGGCGAAGCCTAGCCGTAGCTCCGGCGCTGCACGGCCTCGCCGGAGCGGAGGATGGTGAGCCGCGAAGGAATCGAACCTTCAACCCGCAGATTAAGAGTCTGCTGCTCTGCCAATTGAGCTAGCGGCCCACATAGGGGATCGTGGAATTGCAGAATTGCAGGATTGCATATTGCAGGATTGCGCGCTGAACGATCTTATCAAATCCTCCAATCTGCAATCGCGAAATCCAAGAATCTCACCGTCAGAATCGTGGCGCGCCCGACAGGATTCGAACCTGTGGCCTTCGGCTCCGGAGGCCGACGCTCTATCCAGCTGAGCTACGGGCGC
>CAYHSN010000098.1:0-9714 GCA_964359235.1 uncultured Vicinamibacterales bacterium
GCGTTCACGAGGATGTGGTCTGACGCGAGCTCGAGCGCCAGCGCCTCGGTCAGCGCGACGACCCCGGCCTTGGCGACGTAGTACGGCAGGTAGCCCTTGTAGCGCGGGCGGCCGCTTCGCGCCACCCAGTCGGCGAAGTTCACGATGCGCCCGCCGCCAGCCGCGCGCATGTGCGGCACGACCGCGCGCGCGCAGAGAAACGCCGCGCGCAGATCGACCGCGAGCTGGTGGTCCCAGTCCTCCGCGGTCAGCTCATCGAATGGCTTCGACCGATAGAGCGACGCCATGTTGACGAGCACGTCGAGGCGCCCGAATGCCTCGACCGCCCGCGCCACCGCACGCTCGCACGCGGGCGGCTCGGCCAGGTTCGCTTCGATCGCGATCGCGCGGCGCCCGAGCGCGCGGATGGCCGCAACCGTCTGCTCCGCCTCCGCGCGCGAGCGGTTGTAGGTCAGCGCGACGTCGGCGCCGCGGCGCGCCAGCTCGAGGGCGATGGCGGCGCCGATGCGCCGGCCGCCGGTGATGAGCGCGGATGTGTTGACAAGATCCATGTCAGGAACGAGGAACGAGGGACGAGGAACGGGGGCATTCGAGGTCCGAGGTGCGAGGTATCGGGGCCGGCGGCCTTGCTCGTTCCTCGTTCCTCATTCCTCGTTCCTCGCGTCTCGTTCCTTCACGCCTCCACCTTCCCAATCAGCACCAGCCCGAACCGCAGCGCCCCGCTGCCGGCCGGCACCTCGAAGACAACGTAGTGAAGTCCCATCTCGTTGGTGCCCGTGCTCAACACGGCGCCGTCGGTCGCCGGCGGATCGAGCATCCACGGCGACGGGTGCGACGACCCGATCGTGTTTTTCGACAGATTGATGGCGCCGTCGTGCCCATTCGGCGCCGGATCCTGATCGACAGCCGCCGGGCTCAGGAGCAGGAAGTCGCGATAGCTCGATACGCCGAGGTGATCGCCGTCGGACGGCTGAACGGCGTACCGCAGCGTGTAGACGCCGGGCTTGATCGTGCGGCCGCGGATGTCGCGGAAGCTCGCCGAGATCTGCACGGCGCCGACAAACGTCCCCTCGGCGACCTGCTTCCATTCCGGCGCACCTGAGGCGCCGTCCGCGAGCGGCGCCGATTCCACCCACCAGAACGTCAGCGCCGCGGCGCCGATCTCCACGCGCGCGCCGCCGTTGGCCAGGAGCGCCCCGAGCGGCGCCGCGATCTCCGAGGGCGACGCGTCGGTGTGCCTCGACGCGGCGATCGGCTGTGGCGCGGCCTGCGACGCGAATATCAGGACGGCGACAAAGACGAGCACGAACGAGCGGACCGTGCGGCGGAGACTCATCGGTTCAAGGTTCTCGGTTCAAGGTCCAAGGAACCTGATTGTACAGAATGCGGGCCGGCTGACGCTGGCCCCCACATCCCGACTCGGGCCGGCTGAGGCCGGCCCCCACGTCCCTACTCGGGCCGGCTGAAGCGGGCCCCTACATCCCGACTCGGGCCGGCTGAAGCCGGCCCCTACTGGCGACTCGTCAGTACACAAACGTCCCGACAAACGACGACTTGCGGTCCGTCTGGTTCCAGCGCGTGCCGAGCGCCGATCCCCAGTAACCCAATGTCCGCGTGACCCCGACCGCGGCCTCGGCCGAGGCAAGTGGCGAGAACCACTGTTGCGCACCGCACGTCGGATCGTGCTCGAGCTTGGTCAGCACCGACAGCGCCGCGTCGCCGGCCGCGACGTCCACGCGGTCGGCGTCTCGCCTGAAGGTGATCGGCACGGCCTTCACCTCGGCGACGTCCGACACGAGGCCGTTCGACAGCGTCCGCGCGAGCGCCATGAGCGCGAGCCGCTGCGCCGGGTTCGCCCGCTCGTCAATCATGACGGCCGCCTTCACGACCGCCGCCTTCTTCCCGCCAAGCTCGTACCACCCGAGGTTCGTGTTGCCCGCGACCGCGGCCACGATCGAGAGCCCGTCGAGCACGATCCCGTTGTACGACCCCTTCGTCACGCGCCACGCCATCACGGCCTGGCGCCCGGCCGACTCGCCTTCGTTGCCGAGCTGGCAGCCGCCGACGAACACCTCGGCCGTCCGCGCCTCCACATAATCCCCGACGATCGACCCGTTCGACCCCGCGGCGAGCGGCGCGCCGGCGAGCGCCAGGGCCGCGGCCGACATCAGCATCTTCTTCAGCATGAAAGTACACCCCTCCCCGCGCAGAACACGCCGCGCGGCGACAATCAGATTCAGGCTGTTGTGGACGTCCCAAGGATTATAGCGAGAACACGCGCCTCGTTCAAAACCCCGGAGAGCGAGCCACGAAGACACGATGGCACGAAGGTGTGCCTTGTGGCTTTTTCGTGTCTTCGTGCCTTCGTGGCCTCATGTCCTCGTGTCTTGGTGGGTTGGAGCGTGTGACAGGCCCGAAGCCTGCAGCCCGTAGCCCGAAGCCGTGTTCTAGCAGCAGCACCCCCGCCCCGACTTGCAGTCGTTCGGGTGCACGGGCCGCCCATCGGGACCGATGGCGTGCTGCGTGCTCGTGCACCAGTACGCGCCGATGTCGTAAGCGTCGAAGAACGTCGATTCGTTCGGATCGGGCTCGGCCATCACGTACATCATCTTGTGCCGCAGGTTCGAGCAGTGCGACAGCCCGACCTTGTGTGACGTCGGAATCGGATGATCCATCGGTCTCTCCAGCTTCCAGCCTCCAGCTTCCAGCCTCCAGCTTCCGGCTTCCAGCTCCCGCTGGAAGCTGGGAGCTGCGAGCTGGAAGCTGAACCCCCCGTCACACTGTCTTGAGTCCCGCAGCCTTCATGATCGCGCGCTTCACGGCCGTGCGCGCGACCTGCACCTTGTAGGCGTTGCCGGACATCGGCTTCGCGTCCTTCACGGCCGCGTTCGCGGCCTGCGCCGCCACCTCTTCAGTCACGCGCTTTCCGGCAAGCGTCGCTTCGGCCTCCGGCGCGCGCCACGGCACCGGCGCGACGGCGCCCATCACGATCCGCGCGCCCTGCACCGTCGGCCCGCTCATCGTCAACACCGCGGTCGCGAAGGCGATCGGCCAGTCGTACGCCTGCTTGTGACGGACCTCGTAGCTCGCCGCCTTCACGCTGCCGGGCGCCGGCAGAATCACGTGCGTGATGATCTCGTTTGGCGCGAGCACGTTCTCGCCCATCAGGTTCGCGTCGGGAAGCTGGAAGAAGCCGCTCGCCGCGACCTCACGCGGCCCCGACGGTCCGGCGACCCGGACTTTCCCGCCGTAGGCGAGGATCGGCACGGCGATGCTCGACGGATGGACGATGTGGCACGGGCCGCCGCCGAAGATGGCGTGGTGCTGGTTCTCGCCATCCACGGCGAAGCACCGCGAGCCCCCCTTCTTGAGGCACGGGAACTCCTCGTTGCGGAAGTACCAGCACCGCGGGCGCTGCGCGAGGTTGCCGCCTACCGTCCCGGTGTGGCGAATCTGCGGCGTGCCGACTTCCTCGGCGGCCTGCACGAGCGCGGGGTACTTCTTCGCGGTCTCGGCGTGCTCGATGAGCTCGACGAGCGTGACGGCCGCGCCGATGCGCAGCCCGCCGTCGGGCGTTGCCGCGATCGTCTTGTCGAGGTTCTTCACGTTCACCAGCCGGTCGGGCTGGGCGACGTAGTCTTTCATCAGGCCGAGAAGGTCCATCCCGCCGGCGATCGGCAGGATCTTGCCCCGCTGCGCGCCGAGCGCGGCGATCGCTTCCTTCTCCGTCGCAGCATTGACATAAGCAAACGCTTTCATAGCGTCCCTCTGGCTTTCTCCTGCTCGATGGCGGCGAGCACGGTCTCGGGCGTGATCGGCAGGTTCCTGACGCGGGCGCCGGTCGCGTTCGAGACGGCGTTGGCCACGGCGGCGGCCGTCGAGATCGTCGGCGGCTCGCCGAGCCCGACCACCCCGCGCTCGGGCTGATCGACGAGCACGACGTCGATCTCCGGCATGTCGGACGGCCCCGGCAACCGGTAGAACTCCATGTTCGGGTTCACCATCAGGGCCGTGTTGCGATCGAGGATGCGGTGCTCGAACATCGCGTACCCGATCCCCATGGTGATCCCGCCGTAGCACTGGCTCTCGGCGGTGAGCTTGTCGATGATCGTGCCGCAGTCCTGCACGCACACGATCTTCCGGATCTTCGTGACGCCTGTTTCGATGTCCACCTCGACATCGGCAAACTGCACGCCGCTCGTGCCGACCGACGACAGCCCCTGCTCCCACTGCCCGTCGACGACGAGCGAGGTCGTGCCGAGCAGCTTGCAGGCCTCCTTCCAGATCATGCCCTTGGAGGGGTCGCCCTTCGCGTGCAACCGGCCCTTCGCCGCGACGATGTCCGTCGCGGCGACGCCGAGCGCGGGCGCGACTTTCTCGGCGAGCGCCGCGAGCGCCTTCTCGGCGGTGACGCGCGCGGTCGGCGACACGGACCCGATGGTCACGCTGCCGCCGCTGCCCGGCGCGAACGGGAACCGCGTGTCGCCGATCTCGGCGACCACCTGATCGAGGGTCAGGCCGAAGGTCTCGGCCGTGACAATCTCGACGATCGTACGGGTGCCGGTGCCGATGTCCTGCGTGCCGATACGCATCACGACGCCGCCGTCGGGGAAGATCTCGCACTGCGCGCGGGTCTGACGGCTGCCCGCGCCCGCCCAGCGGTTCGCCGCGCACCCGAGCCCGCGCTTGACCGGTCCCGGCGTCGCGTCGCCGGTCGGATGGCGCTTGCTCCAGCCGATCCGCTCGGCGCCCATCTTGTAGTACTTGCCCCACATCGCGTCGGGCGCTTCGGGCGGGAGGTTCCGCAGCCGCAGCTCGAGCGGATCCATCCGCAGCCGATCCGCCAGCTCGTCCATCACCACCTCGGTGATGAAGCAGCCCTGCGGGTGGCCCGGCGCGCGCATCGCGCGCTGCGGCCCGGCGTTGATGTAGACGTCGGTGTGACGCCGGCGGCGGTTCGGAAACTGATAGACGTTGTACGGGAGCGGGAAGCCCGCGCCGGCGCCCGCGCCGCCCGTGCCCCACGTTTCCGCGTCGAAGGCGGTGAGCTTGCCGTCGGCGCTCACGCCCGCGCGCACCCTCGCGTAGGCCGACGGCCGGTTGCCGGTCGCGAGATGCTCTTCCTTGCGATCGAGCATCAGCTTCACCGGCCGCCCCGCGGCCTTCGCCAGGCGCGCGCAGGTGACGTCGCATCGATCCGTGCCGAGCTTGCTCCCGAACCCACCGCCCATATAGTCGGTGACGACGCGAATGTTGGCCTGCGGCCCGTCGAGCGCCTTGGCCAGACCGTCGCGGATCGCATGCACGCCCTGCGTTGACGCCCACACCGTGAGCTTGTCGCCGTCCCATTCGCAGATGGAGCCGTGGGTCTCGAGGCTCGTGTGCGTGACGACCTGCGTCGCATACGCGGCCTCGACGACGTGGGCGGAGTTCTTGAGCGCGGTTTCGACGTCGCCCGTCTCGTCCACGTTGCCCTGCCGCATGTTCCCGTCGGGGAGAATCTTCGGCGCTTCCGGCCGCCTCGCCTGCTCGACGGTCGCCACGTGCGGCAGCACTTCGTACTGCACCTTGATCAGCCGGACGGCATCGCCCGCCTGCTCCTCGGTCTCCGCCGCGACCGCCGCGACGTCCTGGCCCGCGAAGAGCACCTTGTGCGTGAGCGGCTCAGGGTTCTGGAGATCGATGAGCGCGAGGACGGCCTTCACGCCGGGCGCCTTCTGCGCCTCACTGAGATCGATCGAGACGACGCGGGCGTGGGCGTGCGGCGAGCGGAGGATCCTGCCGTAGAGCATGCCCGGCCGCGTGAGGTCGTAGGTGTATTTCGCCTTGCCCTGCGTCTTGTCGGGACCGTCGATGCGCCGGATGGACTTCCCGATCAGCTCGGGGTTGGTCGGCCAGCTAGCCACGGCGCACCCCCTTTGTGCTCGTCGCCGCCTGCAGGACTTTCTTGTAGGTGCCGCAGCGGCAGATGTTGCCGTCGAGCGCTCGCTTCGCCTGCGCAAGCGTCGGGTTCGGCGTCCGCTCGAGAAGCGCCGTCGTCGCCATCACGAAGCCCGGCGTGCAGAACCCGCACATGAGCGCGTCGTGCTCGCAGAAGGCCTCCTGCACCGGGTGCATCGCGGTCGCCGTCGCGAGGCCCTCGACCGTGCGGATGGCTTTGCCCTGGGCCTCGATCGCGAGCATCGAGCAGGCGTAGACCGTTCGACCATCGACGATCATCGTGCACGCGCCGCAACTACCGCGGTCGCACACGCGCTTGACGCCCGTGATGCCGAGGCGGTTTCTGATCGCGTCGAGCAGGGTGACCCGGGGTTCCACCTTCAGGTCGTGCCTGCGACCGTTGATGGTGAGGGAGATCGGCACCTCGCCGGGGCCGAGTTCCCTGAACCCCTGGGCGCTCACTTCCACCCGGGTGAGCACGCCGGTGGCGATGCCGCCAACCCCGACCGTTTTGATGAAGTCGCGGCGACTGACGTTGAAGTCATGCTTCTTCGCAGCCATCAGGGGAACCCTCCAAATTGTGGGTAGGACTGGGAGCCCCTAGCGTAGCGAAGTCGAGCGGCCGACGGCAAGGGGGGGCACGGAATTGGCGATTGACGATTGTCGATTACTGATTCCCTACTCGTGACTCGTTACTCGTTACTCGTTACTCGTTACTGGTTACTGGTGTTACTGGCTACTTGCCACCAAACGCGCCCATCTGTGCCATGATCCCCACTCATGCACCGGCGTCCGCTCTCCCCGGCCCAGGTTCTGGCCATCAGCTTCGGCGGCCTCATCACCGTGGGCACGGCGCTCCTGTACTTGCCCTTCTCCTCGGCGACCGGCGAGTCGATTCCCCTCGTGGATGCGCTCTTCACCGCCACCTCGGCCGTGTGCGTCACCGGGCTCATCGTCGTGGACACGCCGAAGGCGTTCTCCGGCTTCGGGCAGGTCGTCCTGCTGCTGCTCATCCAGGCGGGCGGGCTCGGCTACATGACCCTGTCCACGGCCGCCGCGGTGGCGCTCGGCAAGCGCATGACGTTCCAGGAGCGCCTCGCGCTCCGGGAGGCGCTGAACGTCGAGTCGATGGAAGGGCTCGTGCGTTTCGCCCTGAACGTGCTCAGGCTGACGGTGGCCTTCGAGATCGCCGGCGCGATCATCCTCACGCTGCAGTGGGCCGGCGAGTTCGGCCTCGCGAAGGCCGCGTATCTGGGCCTGTTTCACGCCGTGTCGGCGTTCAACAATGCCGGCTTCAGCCTGTTCTCGACCAACCTGATGGCCTATCGCGGCGATGCCGTCGTCAGTGTGACGATCGCCGGACTGATCATCTGCGGCGGGTTGGGGTTCCTCGTGCTCTCGGAGCTCGGGCGGGTACGTCGCTGGGCGCTCCTGTCAGTCCACACGCGTCTGGTCCTCGTCGTCACGACGTTCCTGCTCGTGGCCGGCACGGTCGCGATCTTCCTGCTGGAGCGGTCGAACCCGGCGAGCCTGCAGCCGGTGGGAACGGGCGAAGCCTGGCTTGCGTCGTTCTTTCACGCTGTCACGCCGCGCACCGCCGGGTTCAACACGCTCGACATCGCGACCCTGACGCCGCCGGCGCTCTTCCTGATCATCGTGCTCATGTTCATCGGCGCCTCCCCAGGCGGCACGGGGGGCGGCGTGAAGACGAGCACGTTCGGCGTGACGGCGATCGCGCTGTGGACGACGGTGCGGGGCAACACGGAGCCCGTGCTCTTCAAGCGGCGCCTGGCGCCCGATCTGGTCGCGCGCTCGTTTTTCATCTGCACGATTGCGTTTCTTGCGCTCAACGTCATCGCCGCGCTGCTGCTCGTCGTCGAGCGCCAGACGCTCCTGCCGGCGCTCTTCGAGGCGACGTCCGCCTTCGGCACCGTCGGCCTGTCGATGAGCCCGCCCGGGAGCATGCTGAGCCTATCGGGCTCGTTCACGCCGCCCGGGAAGCTGCTCGTGGCGGCGATGATGTTCATGGGCCGCGTCGGCCCGCTGACGCTGGCCATTGCCGTGGTCGGCCGCAAGCGGACGCAGCGGCTGAGGTATCCTGAGGGGAAGGTGTTGATTGGATGAAATTCTTGCATTGCAGATTTTGGGATTGCAGATTGAGGGATTGATTGATGATTGAGGGATTGTGGAATTGGCGAATGATGGGGAGATTGAGGATTGTCGTAGCGCCGGACTTCAGTCCGGCCACTCGAAACTCGAAACTCGAAACTCGAAACTGACATGGCAAGACGTTCATTCGCCGTCATCGGCTTGGGTCGTTTCGGTTCCGCCACCGCCACGACGCTCGTGGAGCTCGGGCAGGACGTCATCGGCATCGACGGCAGCGAGGATCCCGTGCGCGAGATGGGCGACGTGCTCCTGCAGGCGGTGCAGCTCGACGCGACCGACGAGCGGGCGCTGCGCGCGGCGGGGATTCAGAACGTGGACGTCGCGGTCATCTCGATCGGCGAGAACATCGAGTCGAGCCTGCTCGTCGTGATGCTCGTCAAGGAGCTGGGCGTCAAGACGATCATCGCCAAAGCGGTGACCCCGCTCCACGGACGCATTCTCGAGAAGCTGGGCGTCTCGCGCGTCATCTTCCCCGAGCGCGAGATGGCCCAGCGCCTCGCCCACAGCCTGGTCGTCCCGAACGTCATCGACTACATCGAGCTGTCACGCGACTTCAGCATCGTCGAGCTGCCGGCCCCGCTCGAGTTCGTGGGCAAGACCCTGCGACAGTTGGAGCTGCGATCCAGATACGGGCTCACGCTCATCGCCGTGAAGCGGCCAGGCGACCGGGGCGTCGTCACCAACATCGCGCCCGCTGCCGACGATCCGATTCAGTCAGGCGACGTGCTGGCGCTGCTGGGCAGCAACGAAAAGCTGGCGCAGCTCGAACAACTGCATCCGGAGGTGAAGAAGTAATGGACACGCCGGTTTCCGTGTCACGGACTCCGCGCCCGGGCCTGTTGGCGGGCCACTAACATGTTCGGCGGACATACGCGCGTCGAGCGCCAGGGGAGTCTGGTGGGTGGCACTTGACGAAGTATAGACTGCCGTATAGACTAGACTACGGACATGAAGATGGCTCGAGCAAAACTGTTTCAGAACGGCGGCAGTCAGGCAGTTCGTCTGCCGAAAGCGTGTCGGTTCGGCGACGGTCAGCGCGAGGTTCTCGTGCGTCAGGAGGGCCACAGCGTCATCCTGGAGCCCGTCGACGAGTGGTCGGTCCAGTTCCGCGCCTGCCTCGGCGCGTGGCCCGGGGACATTCCGCGCCCCGGGCAGGGGCAACTCGCAGACCTTGCTGATCCGTTTGCCTGATGCCCCGGTTCATGCTTGACACGGACACGGTAAGCTCTGCCCTCCGTGGCCAGGGGCGGGTCGCGACTCGCGTGCTCGACCATCGACCCTCAGAGATCTGCATGAGCTCGATCACGCTTGCCGAGCTGCGCTACGGCGCCGGCATGAGGCGGTCTCGGAAGCTGCACGGTCTCATCGATGCCTTCGCCGAAGCCATGGCGGTCGTACCCTTCGACCGCGTCGCCGCGGATCGCTTCGGGATCGTGGCAGCCTCGCTGGCCCGGAAAGGCGCGCCGATCGGTGGGTTCGACACGCTCATCGCTGCGCACGCGCTGGCCTTGCGGCTCACGTTGGTCACGAATAATTCCAAGCACTTCGACCGCGTCGCCGGCCTCAGGACAGAGACCTGGGTCTGACCGTGTCTTGGTAGGCCGC
>CAYHSN010000099.1:0-3932 GCA_964359235.1 uncultured Vicinamibacterales bacterium
GCGTCAGCCCACTCCCCGTGGTGTTGAACAAACCGCCAGTCGTAGCGCAGCCCTTTAGGGCTGCCCGACAAAGCAGGCCTGAAGGCCTGCGCTACGGCGAATTCCTTACACTGTTCCGCCGCGGCCAAGACAGCATCGCTCTCGAAACGGCGGTGGGTTTTGACGCAACAAAGTTAGTTGTCAGTCGTCAGTCGTCAGTCGTCAGTTCAGTCTTCGGCCCACCTACGCGTGCGCCTGCCGCCGGTCGCGCCGGAGCGCGATGAGGATGAACGCGCCGACCGACACGATCATGAGAATGCCGATGAGGCGGAGCACGTTCATGATGGCCACCCCGTACTTCCCCTCCGACGGGTCGTAGTGGTAGCAGAGCAGCAGCGCCTGATCGATGGCGTTGCCGATCCGGTTCTCCGAGGCCTCCACGAGGCCGAGCCTCAGATCGCGCGGCGCGTACTCGATGCCGTAGAAGTAGCGCGAGACGCGGCCCCCGGGCGTGAGCAGGATGATCGTCGCGGCGTGCGCGTACTGGTCGGTCTTCTCGTCGTAGGCGTAACGAAAGCCGACCGAGTCGGTCAGGCGCGCGATCGATTCCTGTTTGCCGGTCAGAAAGTGCCAGCCGCCCTCGGTGCCCGGACGCTTGTAGCGCTCCATGTAGGCCTTCTTCTTGTCGCGTGCCATGCCCGGCAACTCGCCCGGATCGAAGCTCAGGGCGACGACCTCGAACTCCTTGCCCGGGTCGAACCTGAGCACGTCGAGCGAGCTCACGAGTCCATTCAGGACCTGCGTGCAGAGCATCGGGCACTCGTAGTACACGAGCGCGAGTATCACGGGTCGTTGGCCGAAGTACCGGCCGAGCGTCACGGGCTGGCCCTGCTCGTCCACGAACGGCAGGTCGAGCGGGACCTGTTCGTCGAGCTTCCGGTCGATGCGGATCTGCGAGAGCAGGCCCGGCCGCTCGGCGGCCGTCCGCTCACCCTCCGGCTTGGCCGCCCGGCCGATCCAGCCCTGCGCGGAGGCGAGGGCGGGAACGAACAGGGCCATGGCGAGCGATGCGACGACGATGAGTCTTGCGTGTTTCACGTGCGTGTCCTCGGGCCGGCTAAAGCCGGCCCCTACGAACGATTCCGCCTCGGGCCGGCTAAAGCCGGCCCCTACGAACGGTTCCGCCTCGGGCCGGCTAAAGCCGGCCCCTACGCACCCTAGGCGTGGGGGCCGCCTTCAGGCGGCCCGTTCGTCACCGCGTCGGCAGCCCGCGCTGCAGAATCAGTTCCTTCGCGCGCTCGATCGGAATCCGGACGACCCCTGACTGCTTGTCGACCCAGCCGTAGGTCAGGAGCCGATCGTCCTGCTCCTGGCGGTACGTTGCGAGGTTCGACGGCTCGTCGGTCAGGAGCCGCGGCTCCGGCGGAAGCTGTCCGGCCGGCAGGTTCACGGGCGACACGGGCGTCTCGGCCTGCACCAGCCGGTTGTCCAGACACCGGAAGACCGCGAGCGCCGCGGCGCCGCTGAGCACGCAGAGGATCGCCAGGCCCACGGCGAAGATGACGACGCCACGCGGGTTGATGTCGCGCTTTTCGTGGTCACCATGCGCGCCGAAGTGCCCGTGATTAGTGTCCGCCATGAGCCACCGCGTCCTTGAGATACGGGTCGTGCATCGGCAGCCGCTCGCGCGACTGCAGCAGCCTGAAGAAGGCCGCCAGCCAGAGGCCGCCCACGCCGGCGAGCGCGGCGACATCCATCCAGTGCATCGAGAAGCCCTCGTGCGGGAAGGCCGGCGCGATGAGCCAGTACGTGTCCACGAAGCGCATCGCGAGGATCGCCACCGCGATGGTCGCGATCGCCCGCCGGTTCTTCTTGAGATCGCGCGAGAGCAGCAGCAGGAACGGCAGGAAGAAGTGGCCCACGACGAGCACGAGCGCCACCCACTGCCAGCCGCCCTGCAGCCGTTCGATGAACCAGGGAATCTCTTCCGGCAGGTTGCCCGCCCAGATGATGAGGAACTGCGAGAACGACAAGTACGCCCACAGCATGACGAGGGCGAACATCAGCTTGCCGACGTCGTGGAAGTGGGCGGAGTTCAGGCGGCCGCGGAACGGTTCGTCTTCGCCGCACATCACCAGCAGGGCGATGGCGAACGCCATCGCGGCGAGCGCCTGGCCGACCATGAGCAGCATGCCGAAGATCGTCGAGAACCAGTGCGGATCGAGCGACATGATCCAATCGATCGAGGCGAAGGTGACGGTCAGGCCGTAGACGACAAGGCCCGGGCCGCTCAGCAGTCGGAAGCGGCGATCGTCGCCGCCCGGCGGCCGCTCATCCTGCTCGGCCGACCACCGGTTCAAGAAGGTCGCGAACGTGATCCAGATCCCGAAGTAGCACGCCGCGCGCGTCAGGAAGAACCCGGTGTTCAGATAGGCCGACTTCTGCTGCAGGATCGCGTCGTGGGCGACCGTGTCGGCGACCGACCAGATGTAGAGGTGGCGCAGGCCGAAGGCGATCGGGACGAACATCAGGGCGACGAGCGGCAGCGTGCGCGAGCTCGCCTCGAGCAGCCGGCGGATCATCAGGCCCCACGCGCCGCCGGTCATGTGCTGCAGCATCAGGAGCGCGAGCGACCCGAGCGCGAGGCCGAACACGAACACGTAGGCCGGAAGATACGACCGGAAGAACTGCTCCGGGCTCGCGACGGCGCCCGCGGCGAGCGCCACGAGCCCGACGCCGCCGACAATCGCGGCGCGGGTCTGGCCGCGCTTCAGGCGTTCGATTCCCGACAGGCTCATCGATGGGACTCCTGCGGGGGCCTTCGCAACGCTTCGGCCACCCCGGTGCCGGGGGCCCCGGCCGGACGATCGAGCGACTCGCGTTCGGCGGCCGGCACCTCGTCCACCGTCGCGTGCTGGCTGAGCTGCAGCGCACGCATGTAGGCGACGATGGCCCAGCGATCGCCGGCCGCGATCTGCGCCCGGTAGTCCGGCATGGCGCCGAAGCCGTTGGTCATCACGTCGACGAAGTAGCCCGCCGGCATGTTGCGCAGCCGGTCGGTGTGCCACGAAGGCGGCTTGCGGTAGCCGCGCCGCACGACCATGCCGTCGCCGTCGCCGGCGCGCCCGTGGCACGGCGTGCAGAAGATCTCGAAGCGCTGCTGGCCGCGGTCGAGGATCTCACGCGTGATCGGGAACGGGAACGTGTCGGCCGGCTGGCCGTTCGCCTTGCCGGTGTACAACAGCGCGTCAGCGCGGAGCTGGCCGCGCGCGACTGTGTCCTCGACGAGCGGCCGCGAGGCCTGCCCGTCGCCGAAGAAGGCGCTCGCCTCGAGCGGCTCGAGCTTCGGCTGGTCCTGCATGTCCTGCCGGCACGCAATCGAGAAGGCGAGCGCGAGCGCGAGCGCCGCGAGCGTCGCCCGAGTCCCGAGTCGATCAGTTGTCAACGTCCACCACCTCATGCGCGTGCAGGTTCGTGAGGAACTCGCGCGTCGCCACGCGGTCGAACTTCGGGTCGCTCGCCTCGATGACGAGGAAGAACCGATCGCGGCTGGCGAGCGCGAAGCGCGGCGCGTTGAACACGGGGTGATACGGCTTCGGCAGGCCGTTGAGCGCGATCATGCCGAACACGGCCGCGAACGCCGCGAAGAGGATCGTCAGCTCGAAGGTCACCGGAATGAACGCCGGCCACGAATAGAGGGGCTTGCCGCCGTAGTTCAGCGGGTAGGCGACGAGATGGATCCACGTCTGGAGCCCGAAGCCCACGATCGCGCCCGTGACGCCGCCGCCGAGCACCAGCAGCGGCAGCCGCCGATCGCGGAAGTCGAGGGCCTCGTCCAGCCCGTGCACCGGGAACGGCGTGAACGCGTCGACCTGGCGATAACCCGCCTCGGTCGCGCGCTTCGCCGCGGCGACGAGCGCCGTCGGATCGTGGAACTCGGCGAGCAGGCCGTA
>CAYHSN010000099.1:4032-6751 GCA_964359235.1 uncultured Vicinamibacterales bacterium
ACCTTCGCCTCGGGCAAGAGCGTGCGCATCTCGAAGATCGAGATCATCGGCAGCACGCGGACGAACAGGAACATCAACATCACGAACATGCCGATCGTGCCCACGAACGTCATCCAGTCCCACCGCGTCGGGTAGTACATCCCCCACGACGAGGGCAGGAAGTCGCGGTGGAGGCTCGTCACGACGATGATGAAGCGCTCGAGCCACATGCCGACGTTGACGACCATGGCCACCGCGAAGAGCGCCGGGATGCTGTGGCGCACCTTCTTGATCCACAGCACCTGCGGCACGAGGCCGTTGCAGAAGATGAGCGCCCAGTAGATCGGCGCGTACGGACCCTGCATGCGGTTCAGGATCATGTAGCGCTCGAACTCGTTCGCGCTGTACCAGCCGAAGAACACCTCCATCGTGTAGCCGTAGAACACGATGAGGCCCGTCACCAGCATCACCTTCGCCATGTTGTCGAGGTGCTTCAGGGTGATGAAGTCCTGCAGGCCGTACATCGCGCGCAGGGGAATGGCGAGCGTCAGGACCATCGCGAAGCCGGCGTAGATCGCGCCCGCGACGAAGTAGGGCGGGAAGATCGTGGAGTGCCAGCCCGGGATGATGCCGATCGAGAAGTCGAAACTGATGACCGAGTGCACCGACACCACGAGCGGCGTCGCCAGCCCCGCGAGCAGGAGGTACGCCGTCTCGTAGCGGTGCCAGTGCTTCGCCGAGCCGCGCCAGCCGAGCGCCGCGACCCCGTAGACCTTCTGGAGCACCGGGTGCTTCGTCTTGTCGCGCAGCGTCGCAAGGTCGGGGATGAGACCCATGAGCCAGAAGAGCAGCGAGACGGTCGCGTAGGTCGCGATCGCGAACACGTCCCACATGAGCGGACTCCTGAACTGCGGCCAGAGACCCATCGTGTTCGGATACGGCAGCAGCCAGTAGGCCGCGACCCACGGCCGCCCGGTGTGCACGAACGGGAAGATGGCCGCGCACGCCACCGCGAAGAGCGTCATCGCCTCGGCGAAGCGATTGATCGACGTTCGCCACTGCTGGTTGAGCAGGAGCAGGATCGCCGAGATGAGCGTGCCGGCGTGACCGATCCCGATCCACCAGACCAGGTTGATGATCGCGAAGCCCCAGCCCACGGGGTTGTTGATGCCCCAGATACCCGTCCCTTTCATGAACAGGTATCCCAGCGCGTAGAAGAGCATCATCGTCAGCAGGAAACCGACGAAGGCGGCGACGTACCAAGGAATCGGCGCTGTCTTCGTGAGGACGATCGACGAGATCTTGTCGGTGATCGTCCCGAACGTGTGACCGGGCCCGATGATCTGGCGCGTTTCGGCGGGGGTCGGGCTGTCGTCCATGTCAGCTTTCAGCTCTCGGCCGTCGGTCGTTCGTAGCGCCGGACTTCAGTCCGGCCAACGATGGCGCGACTGAAGTCGCGCGCTACGAGGTGCCTTCCAACTCCGAATTTGGGTTTTTCAGCGCCGCGAGGTACGTCGTCCGCGGCCGCGTGTTCAGATCCTCGAGCAGCCCGTAGTGGCGCTCCTCGGCCTTGACCTTCGCGACCTGGCTTTCCGGATCGTTCAGATCGCCGAAGACAATCGCCTGCGACGGGCACACCTGCTGGCACGCCGTCACGACCTCGCCGTCGCGCACCTTGCGGTTCTGCTTCTCCGCCTCGATGCGCGCCAGGTTGATGCGCTGCACGCAGTAGGTGCACTTTTCCATCACGCCGCGGCTGCGCACGGTGACATCGGGGTTGCGCTGAAGCTGCAGTTGCGGCGTGACGAAGTCCTGATAGAGCAGAAAGTTGAACCGGCGCACCTTGTACGGGCAGTTGTTCGCACAGTACCGCGTGCCGACGCACCGGTTGTAGACCATGTCGTTCAGGCCCTCGGCGCTGTGCACCGTCGCGCCGACCGGGCACACCGGCTCGCAGGGCGCGTTCTCGCACTGCATGCACGGCACCGGCTGGTGGAAGGTCTCCGGGTTGTCGAGATCGCCCGTGTAGTAGGTGTCGACCCGGATCCAGTGCATCTCGCGCCCGTTGGCGACCTGATCCTTGCCGACCACCGGGATGTTGTTCTCGGCCTGGCAGGCGATGGTGCACGCGTTGCAGCCCGTGCACGCGTTGAGGTCGATCGCCATGCCCCACTTGTGGCCCGTGTATTCGTGCTCGGGGTAGAGCGTGAGCGTCTTCGGCGGCGCCTCGCCCATCTCCTTCACGAACGCGGGATGCTTGACGTACTCCTCGATCGTCCCGTGGCGGACGAGGTGCCGCCCTTCCATGAGGAAGTGGTTCTGCGTGGCCGCGAGCGTCGCGCGATCGCCCGTGCGCGTGAGCTCGAGGCCGGCGCCGCCGTACGGCGCGGCCGCCGTGCGCAGCGCGTACGCGTTCACACCGGCGCCGTGCGCCACGCGCCCCGTCGCGCGGCCGTAGCCGAGCGAGAGCGACACGCAGCCGTCGGCATGACCCGGCACGATCCAGACCGGCGCGCGCAGCGTGCGGCCCTGGTACCGCAGCTCGACGATGTCGCCGTTTGCGAGGTGGCGTTCCTCGGCGAGGCGCGGGCTGATGTACGCCGCGTTGTCCCACGTGAGCTTCGTGCGGGGCTTCGGCAGCTCCTGCAGCCAGCCGTTGTTCGCGAACCGGCCGTCGTGGACCGTCGGGTCCGGCGTGAACACGATCTCGAGCGCGCCGTCACGGCCCCCCGCGGCCCGC
>CAYHSN010000099.1:6851-9687 GCA_964359235.1 uncultured Vicinamibacterales bacterium
GCTGGAGCGCGGGCGGCTGGATGGCCGGAAGCGCCGTCGTCTGAATGAAGCCGTCGTGCAGCGCCGTGCGCCAGAAGATTTCGGCATCGGCAAACGGCGCGCCGGCGCGATCGGCGAGCGTCCACGCCACCGGCGTCGCGGCCTTGAACGCGCGCTGCCAGTAGCCTTTCACGATGGCGTGCGCGTTGCGCTCCGGCTCCTCGGTCAGCGGCGCCAGCGCTTCCGCGGCCGTCTTCCCGGCGTAGAGCGGCGCGATGAGCGGCTGCTGGATCGTGATCGTGCCGTCGTAGGCCCGCACATCGCCCCACGATTCGAGATAGTGCGCCTCGGGGATGTTCCAGTGGCAGAGCGTGGACGTCTCGTTGTCGTCGAGGGTCAGGTGCACCGCGAGGCCGACCCGGGACAGCGCGTCCGCGAAGCGCAGATCCGCCGGCGCGGTGTAGACGGGATTCCCGCCGAGGACGATCAGCAGCTCGACCTTGGCCGCCGACATGTCGTCGACGAGCGCGCGGAGCGAGGCGAGCTGATCGACCGGGTTCGCCTCGATCGGTTCCGTGTAGACGACCGTCGTGCCCGCGTTCCCGAGCGCGACGTTCATCGCGTGCGCCAGCGCGTGCACGGCCGGGCCCTGATGCTCCCCGGCGATCACGACGGAGCGACCGGCGTGTGCCTTCAGGTCTTTCACGAGCGCGGGGATCCACCGATCGCGGACCTCGCCGGCGAGCCCGGACGAAGCCGTCACGCCGGCCACGCCCAGCCCGGCCGCCACCGCGCGCGCAAAGCCCTCGACCGCGCTCGCACCTAGCGGCAGGCGATGGTCCGCCTTGCCGCCCGTGATCGTCGCCAGGCTTTCGACCGCGTAGAGCCGGTTCATGGTCCTGTCTTCGCCGGCGACGCGCCGCCGATTGGCAAAATCGCGCGCGTAGCGCACGTGGCCCGGACCCGAATTCAAGAAGTCGGCGTCGAGCGAGAGGATGACGTCCGCCTGGTCGATCCGGTAGTGGCAATCGAGGTGGCGTCCGAACGCGAGGCGCGCGCCTGCGCGCACCTGGTCGCGCCCGGCCGGCTCGTACTGGTGCCACGTCGCCTGCGGGAAGTACTCCAGGATCTGCTGGATGATCTCGTGCAGCGACGGCGAGGTGACCGTTTCGGTCAGGATGCGCAGGCCCGCGCCCTCGCGCGCCTCCTGCGCCAGGACGGCCGACCGCATCGCGCCGAAGAACTGGGCCCAGGTGCGCACCTCGCCGCGGAAGCGGATCGCCTGCGCGCGGTCGGGGTCGTAGAGCGAAAGCACCGACGCCTGCGCGAAGATGTCCGTCGCGCCCAGGCTCGCCGGATGCTCGGGGTTGCCCTCAACCTTCGTCGGTCGCCCCATGTGATTCTCGACGAGCACGGGGCTGCCGATGCCCGAGAGCGGCATCGCGGTCGCGAAGAAGAGCGGCCGCCCCGGCACGAGCTCCTCGGGCTGCCGGACGTACGGCACGATCCGCTCTTCCGGCTGCTTGGTGCAGGCGCTGACGCCGGCGAGCGCGAGCGACGCGCTCATCAGCTTCAGGAACTGCCGGCGCGCGACGGGATCGGTGAGCTGGGCGGCCTGCTCGGGGAACTCGTGACGCACGTACCGCTGAAACTCGTCGGTCTCGGCGGCCTCTTCGAGGCTGCGCCAGTACGCGCGGCCCTCGAGGCTCGCGAGGCGGCGGCGAATGGAGGAAATGTCCATCTTGACGCTTGCGCTGTCAGGAACGAGGAACGAGGAACGACTGAAGGAACGAGTTGGAGGAACGAGTGCCAGTCCCAGCGTGTCAGTGAACCTCACTCGTTCCTCGTTCCTCGCCACTCGTTCCTTCTCAATCTCACCGATGACACGTGGAGCAGCTCGTGAGCTGCTCCACGCTCGCGACGTGGTATTCCTTCACCAGCCGGCGTCCCAGCTCGAGCTGATCCGACGGCGGTTCGTATTTCATGTTGAAGACCTGGTCTCGCGGCCTGAGAAAGCGCTCCGGCTGGCGGTGGCACGCGAGGCACCAGTCCATCTGCAGCGTCTCGGCTTTATACATGAGCGGCATGCGGTCCACCGGCCCGTGGCAGGTGGCGCAGCCGACGCCTTTGTTCACGTGAATGGAGTGGTTGAAATACACGAAATCCGCGAGGTCGTTGACGCGGACCCAGGTGAGCGGGGTGTTGTTGCGGAAGCTCGCCCGGACGGGCTCGAGGTAGGGGCTGTCGACGAAGAGCTGCGAATGGCAGTTCATGCAGGTCTTGGTCGGCGGGATGCCGGCGAAGTGCGAGTCCTCCACCGACGTGTGACAGTACCGGCAGTCGAAGCCCATGCCGCCCACGTGGTGTGCGTGACTGAACTGAATCGGCTGCGTGCGCACGAGGTTCTTGCGCGTGATGTAGTCGGATCTCGGCAGGGTGAGCAGGATCCCCATCGCGATCCCGCCCAGGATGACCACCGCGACGATGCTGGCGAAGGCGAGCGCGTTGGCGCCCTTGTGAAAAATCTGGCTCATGCCGTTCGTTCCGGACGCCTGTGCGCGCGCCGCCCCCCTTCCCGTCGGGTCAACCACGCCAACCTTTGTGAGGAAGGGCGGCCGAGAGTATAGCCTACGCGCGCAACGTGCCCGGGCACGGAGGCTGGTCGACTGAATTGGACCGAATGGCGACGCTTAATGATGTGAAATCCTTCACAACCCTGTCAACCCCTGGCTTCGCCGCTCTCAGCTTTCAGCTCTCAGCGGTCAGCGACAAAACGTGAGAGCCAGGAACTGAACGCTGAAGAATTAGCCCTAATGCGTCAAAACCGGAGAGGGCTTGCGAGCGGAAGAGCCGCACC
>CAYHSN010000100.1:0-9390 GCA_964359235.1 uncultured Vicinamibacterales bacterium
GCGGTGAGGGACGGGCCGGCTGAAGCCGGCCCCCACCAATACCCTGTCTGTCGTCGCACCGACCTTCAGTCAACCGTAGGGGCCGAGCGTGCCTGCCCTGTGATGTCGTCGCCGCCGTTGACGCGACCTCACAATGGGCGTAGCTTGGGCCATGGGGTCCCCCATGATCGATCGCGTGCCTGTCTGGACGCCGCGAGTGCTGGCCGCCGTTGTCGCGCTGACGGTCGCTCCGTTCATGGCCGCAGGTCAGGCGCCGCAGATCCCCCGCCCGCCCCGCGCGCCGATCGGCGTTCCCGTCAAACCCTTCGAGTACGACCTCGCGATCGTCCGCGTGGACTCGACCCTGCGCTGGCAGGGCGGTCTCGAAGAGGCCGCGACCTTCGACGTCGCGATTGTCAGCAACGGCCTCCGCGATGTCCAGCAGCCGGACGTGCAGTGCACGATGGCTGGCAAGACGTTCCGCGCGCTCAACGCCGGCCGCGCGATGAAGCGCGGCGGGCCGTACCAGTTCGCCGTGCAGGTGAAAGGGCGTGAGGCCTTCGACATCACGCCCGGCCGGCTTCCGGTTGAGTGCACGGCGAGCATCGTGCAGCCGCGCGGCGCGCGCGACGGCAATCCCGCCAACGACTCGGCGAGCGGGTTCGTCACGGTCGATCCGCCGCCGCGGCCGGACTTGTCGATTCAGTCGGTCGCGTTCCGCGACTGCGACACGCGCGGGCCCGCGGCCGCCGCCCGCACGGTCTGCGCGGAGGTCACGTCTCTGAACGACCACAAGGGCTCGGGTATCGTGACGCCGTGGACGGTGGCGTGCGAGGTGGCGGGAAAGCGCGGCGCGACGCCGGCCGTCACGCCGATGGACAAGGGATCCCTGCTGACCTCGAGCATTCGTTTCGAAGGATTGCCGGCCGGCGAGCAACAGGCCGATTGCGTGGTCGACGCCGACCGCCAGGTGGACGAAACGAACGAAGCGAACAACCGCCGAGTCGAAAAGGTCCTCGTGCTGGCCGGCACCGAGGACGTGCGGTACGACCTGGCGATCGTCGGCATCGGCACGACGCTCGCTGACGCGCGCGACGAAACCACCAAACAGCCGTATGTCGTGCTCGAGGTGCGGTTGAAGAACCTGGGCACGCAACCGATCCTGCAGGCCGCCGCGCGCTGCGATCTGGGCGCCACGGGCATCGTCTTCGTCCCGCTCGGTGAATGGAGCTGGAGCTGCCAGCCCGGCGAGGAAGGGCCGTTCAAGGTCCAGACGTGGGGTCGCCGGCTCGCGCAGATTCCGTCCGGTACTCACGAGATGAGCTGCGCCGCAGGCATCGTGCAGCCCGCCTCGGTCGTCGAGACCAACGTGGACAACAACGTGATGACGGGAATGGTGGTGGTCAAGCGGTAACGAAGCTTCGCCTCAAACCGACAAGTGACGAGGGGACCAGGACCACCGGGCGAACCTTCGTTACTAAGCGGCCGCTCTGCGGCCGCGCCTAAAGGACCACGGAACTACAATAGGTTCATGTCCGCCTGGCGCGGGAACGACCTCGACTACTTGGCGCTGCGCGTCGAGATGGTCGAGCGCCAGATCCGCGCGCGCGGCGTCCAGCACGCGCGGGTGCTCGAGGCCATGCGCGCCGTGCCGCGCCACGCGTTTGTCCCCGATGACTGCCGCGAGGCGGCGTACGACGATCGCCCGCTTCCGATTGGCGAAGGCCAGACGATTTCGCAACCCTACATGGTCGCGGCCATGACGGCCGCGCTCGACCCGTCGCCCGACGCGCGGATCCTCGAGGTGGGCACCGGATCGGGCTATCAGGCTGCCGTGCTCGCGTGGCTCGCACGCGAGGTGATCACCATCGAACGCCACGCGCGGCTCGCGGCGCGCGCGAAGGACACGCTGCGGCGGCTCGGCATCACGAACGTGCGCGTCCTGGTCGGCGATGGGACGCTCGGCTATCCGGAAGCCCAGCCGTACGACGGCATCATGGTGACCGCCGCGGCGCCGCACGTGCCCGATACCCTGCGCGCGCAACTGGCGCCGGGCGGACGGCTCGTCATTCCGGTCGGTCCTACCGGTTTTCAGGAACTCGTCGTCGAGACCCGCCTGCCCCACGGCTTCACGAGCGAGGTGCGGGATGGCTGCGTGTTCGTTCCCCTGATCGGGGCGCACGGCTACCCCAACCGTGACTGATCGCACCTATCGCCGTACCCGAATCAGACATCTGTCCGGATATACGACGGTTCCGGGCCCGCCTGTATAATGCGCTACCATCTGCTCATCCGGCACCGGTGGCCGGGCAACGTGCGCGAGCTGGAGAACGCCATCGAGCGCGGTGTGCTCGTGGCGAAGGGGCCGGAGATTGCCGTCGCCGATCTCCCGGACTCGGGGCGCGGCAAGTCGCCGCACCCTTCGGCCGAGTTCGCGGTGCCGCCCAACCGCACGCTGGCCGAGATCGAGCGGATCACGATCCAGCAGACGCTCGAGCGCACGAACTGGAACAAGGAGGATGCGTGGACGATCGGACCAGGGTGCTGCTGGCGACGCTGGCCGGGGCCGTCGTGGGAGGCGTGTTCGGGTATCTGTACCTGACCGACGATGGCCGGCGCCTGCGTGGCCGGGTCGAGCCGCAGATCGATGATCTCGTGAGCGAGCTCAGGCGTCTGAAGCACACCGTCGCGAAGGCTCGCGCCGCCGCCGATGAGAGCTGGCAGACGCTGCAGGAGGTCTCGCGCGGCGCGGCGCGGCCGGGCGGACCGGAGCGGACGATCTCGCGTTGACGGAGGGATGACCATGCCGTACGAACAGGATGAGCGTCGGGCCGGTGGCGGCGCGTTTCTGGCGGGTCTGCTGATGGGGGCCGCGATCGGCGCGGGGCTGGCGCTGCTGTTCGCGCCGAAGAAGGGCAGCGAGCTGCGGAACCAGCTCGCCGAATCGGCCCGGAAGACCCGCGAGTCGGCGCGCGAGGCCTACCAGCAGGCGGCGGAGAAGGTGAGCCAGGCGGCCGCCCGGACCGCGAGCGAGGTCGAGCGGACGTTGCGCGGCCGCCAGCCGTGACCGCTGAGCGCACGCCCGGCACGCGGCTGCGATCGGAGATCATCCTCATCGGGCGGGCCGTTGGCCGGGGCGCGCTCGAGTTCTACAACAGCGACGATCTCACCTACGCCTCGTCCATCGCCTACTACGCGCTGCTCTCGCTCTTTCCGTTCTTCCTCGTCGCGTTCGCGATTCTCGGCGCGGTGTCGGCCGACGAGGCCGACCGCGCCGCCATTCTCAGGTTCGTGCTGGAGCACTTCCCGAGGCGGCTCGAGTTCGTGACCGCGCAGCTCGACGCGCTCGCGCCGTCGCGGCTGCAACTGGGCATCATCGGCAGTCTCGTGATCGTCTGGGCCGCGATGGGCGTCTTCGGCGCGGTCTCGTCGGGCGTGAACCACGCGTGGCGTGTCGAGCGGCCGCGCACGTACCTCAAGCACCAGCTCTTCTCCTTCCTGATGCTCGTCGCCGCCGGGGTCCTGCTGCTGGCGGCGCTGCTGCTCGTGAGCGCGATCAACGTCGTGCGGGCCTCGTGGTTCGCCGGCGTGCTGGCGCACACGCCGGCCCTCGTGGTCCTGCAGGGCCTCACGGTCCGGTCCGCGAGCCTACTCCTGTTCATCTTCGTCGTCGGCCTGGTTTTCTATTTCGTGCCGAACGCGAGGGTGCGCCTCAGGGACGTGTGGGTGGGCGCGATCCTGACCGGACTGTTGTGGCAGGGGGCGCTGGCGGGGTTCTCGTGGTACGTGCGCGACCTGTCGCGCTACCGTGTGATCCACGGCTCGATCGCGGCGGTCGTGGTGTTCCTCATCTGGGTCTACACCTCGTCGGCGATCCTGCTGTTCGGCGCGGAAGTGTCGGGCGCGTACGCGAGGCTGAAGGGGAACGCTACCGTCCCTGAGCCACCATCACCAGATTCTCCCGTCGCCTAGTGAAGGCGGCCGTCGCGGGCACGAAGAGCAGGCGACCGATCAGGTACGCGGCCACGCACCACAGTCCCACGAGCGGCAGGACCAGATCCGGGCGATCGAACATGCCGATGGCCAGCGCCGCCAGGCCAGCGGGCGGCGCCGCCGCGCCCACGAGCGCGCCCAGGCCGATGAAGTTCGCGGCCGGATGCGGATTGCTCGCGGCGCTGCGCACGCTGTTCAGACTGGCCGCGCGCGGGAAGGTGGCGGAGACGAGCGCCCACAGCGGAGAAAGCACGAAGAACGCGGCGAGCGTTCCCGCGAGCAACGCAAGCCAGAGCGACGGCGACGCGGGCGGGAAGACGGCCGCGGCGACCCCGAGGCCGGCGAGGATGGGCGCGCCGCCAATCAGCGCGAGGCCGGCAGCTTTGCCCCTGAGCACGTCGCGGTCGGGAATCGGCGCGAGCAGTTGCAGCGTCAGGCCGGCGCCGTCCACGGCGAACTGATTGAGGGCGATCGGGCCGAGCCCCGCCAGACCGAACACCGCCACGACCAGCCCCAGCCCCAATCCTGATTCAATCGCGTTGTCCCCGAACGAGAGGCCCTCGCGTCCGGTCAGCATCGGCAGCGAAAAGACGACGAGCAGGACGAGCGGCATCATGAGCATGATGCGGCCGCGCGGTGTCCGCAGGGCCAGCCGGACTTCGGCCATCGCCACCGCCGACGCCGCGGCGCTCAGGCCCGGCACCCCCCGCGTCCACAGCGCGCTCTGAATCCTCGTCTCGCGCGCGCTGCCGGCGAGCGGGCTCGCCAGCAAACGGCGGTACGTCGACCACGACAGCGCGTGAACGCCGGCGGCGACGAGCAGCAGGCCGCCGAGCGCGGCGGCCGCGCCCGCTGGCGCGGAGGTCGATCGCGCGAGCGTCGCCGCGTACAGCTCCGACGGCACGAGCGCGAGCAGGCCTTCGCCTGGGCGCATGAGCGGCGCTGCGCGCCGTTGGTCTGGCGCGGTGCGTTCCACCCGCGCGCCTCGCGCGCGACGCTCCGCGCGCGCCGCCCGGCGATCCTGGCTGTCGAGCATGGCGGGAACGGAGAAGAGCAGTGGGAGAAACACCAGAATGAAGGCGACAAGCTCGGCGCGGCGGCGGTTGCGCATGAGGATCTGCGCCAGCGTGGAGGTGAGCAGCGCGAGGCCGAGCAGCACGCCGATGAACACGATCGCCGCGGCGAGCGCGAAGAGCGAGGGCACGAGCCGACCCGACACGAGCAGGCCGACGGGGACGAGCAGGAACATGGGCGCGGCGAGGGCAATCCACGGTTCGGCGAGTCCGGCGATGAGTTCGCTCGCGAAGAGCGTCGATCGCGGGATGGGCAGCAGGAGCAGGCGCACCAGGTCAGCCGGCTTCCGGCCCACCGAAGAGAAGAGGGGCGACAGCAGCGTCATGCCGAGCACGACCACCGCGGCGAGCCGGACGGAGATCGCCGCGACGAGCGCGACGCCGCCGTCGCGCCCGAGGGTCATCCCCATCGTGAAGCCGGCGGCGGCGAGGCCCAACGCGCTCGGCACCATCACGAGGCCGAGGAGGAGGGGGCCGAGCGATTCGGTGGCGAGCGCGAACCGCTGCAGACGATCGCGGCGGCCGGTTCGCTCGAGCGCGTTCATCAGCAGGCGCCAGCGCAGCCAGGCGAACGCCCGCAGGTGCCGGATCATGTCAGCGTTCCCGTACCAGCCACTCGAGCGCCGGTCTCTTGTCGTTGCCCGCGCCTACGAGATCGATGAAGACCTCCTCGAGCGTGGCGCCGCGGACGTCCGTGCGCAACTGGTCGAGGGGGCCCTGCGAGACGAGCTTGCCCTTCGCGATCACCCCGATGTGGTCGCAGAGCCGCTCCACGATTTCGAGAATGTGGGACGTCAGGAAGATCGTGCCGCCCGACTGGACGAAGGCGGTCAGGAGGTCCTTGATCTGGCGCGACGCGACAGCGTCGATCCCCTCGAACGGTTCGTCGAGGAAGAGCAGCCGCGGCGCCGGCAGCATCGCCGCCGCGAGCGACAGCTTCTTCCGCATGCCGTGCGAGTAGTCGGCGACCACCGTGTCGGCGGCCTCGGTGAGATCCATGAGTTCGAGGATCTCGCGCGAGCGCTGCCGGACGGTCGCGCGATCGAGCCCGTGCACCTGCCCGATGAAGGCGAGCGTTTCGTTCGCCGTCAGGCGTTCGAAGAGCGCGAGGTCTTCGGGGACGACGCCGACCTGCTTCTTGACGGTCACCGGATCGGCGACCGGATCCACACCGAGAATCCGCATGGATCCGGCCGTGGGCTGCAGCAGCCCGGTCAGGCACTTGATCGTCGTCGACTTGCCGGCGCCGTTGGGGCCGAGAAAGCCGTAGAAGCTGCCGGCCGGGACGGCGAGCGCGACGCCGTCGACCGCGCGCAGGTCTCCGAAGGTCCGGGTCAGGCCGCGAGTTTCGATGGCGAGATCCATCGGTGGCAGGTTTCAATTGTACAGAACCGCGCGAGGTTATGAAATCGGTTCTAATCGATGGATAATCGACAATCAGCAATCAGCAATTGGCCACCCGTCAGTGTCCTTTTATGGCGAACCGTCTGGCTCTTGAAAGCAGTCCGTACCTTCTGCAGCACGCCACGAACCCCGTGGACTGGTACCCGTGGGGCGAGGAAGCGTTCGAGAAGGCGCGCCGCGAGGACAGACCGGTATTCCTGTCGGTCGGCTACTCGACCTGCCACTGGTGTCACGTGATGGCGCACGAGTCGTTCGAGAGTGACGAGATCGCGCGGATCCTCAACGAGCGGTTCGTGCCCATCAAAGTCGATCGCGAAGAGCGGCCCGATGTCGATCGCGTGTACATGACGTTCGTGCAGGCCACGACCGGCGCGGGCGGATGGCCGATGAGCGTCTGGCTCACTCCCGAACTGAAACCGTTCTACGGCGGAACCTATTTTCCCCCGGCGTCACGCTGGGGTCGTCCGGGGTTCGCCGACGTGCTCACCGAACTCGCGCGCCTGTGGCAGAACGATCGCGCGCGCATCGAGGCGTCGGCACACGACGTGACGGCCCAGCTCCAGGCCGCCGTCGGAGCAGGAACGGTGCGCGGCGCGCGGGACGGGGCGGGCGCGGCGCTGGCGGATCCCGACTCGCTTCGCGCGGGCGTCGCGGCCTTCCGGCACGCGTGTGACGCGCGGCACGGCGGGTTCGGCGGCGCGCCCAAGTTCCCGCGCCCGGCCGAGCTGCTGTTCCTGCTCGCCGAGCACGCGCGCACCGGCGACGCCGTGGCGCGCGAGATGGCGCTCGCGACGCTGCGCGCGATGGCCCTCGGCGGGATGCGCGATCACGTGGGTGGCGGGTTCCACCGCTACTCGGTCGATGCCCGGTGGCGCGTGCCGCACTTCGAGAAGATGCTCTACGACCAGGCGCAGCTCGTGCTGGCGTATCTCGAGGCGGGCCAGGCCTCCGGCGATCCGTTCTTCGCCGCAATCGCGGCGGATACGCTCGACTACGTGCGGCGCGATCTGACCGACGCCCTCGGCGGGTTCTACTCCGCCGAGGACGCCGACAGCGTGCCGCCGGAGCACGCGTCGATTCCAGGCGCGCACAAGTCGGAGGGCGCGTTCTATCTGTGGACCGCCGCCGAGGTCGACGAGATCGCGGGCGATGACGCCGGCATCGCGCGCGAGCGTTTCGGCATCTCCGCAGACGGCAACGCGCCGGACGATCCGCACGGCGAGTTCGCGGGCAAGAACATCCTCTACCTGGCGCAGCCGGTCGAGGCGATCGTCGCGCGTGCCGGGCGGCCCTTCGACGAGGTCGCGCTGGTCATCGAGAGTACTCGGCGGGCGATGTTCGAAGCCCGCGCCCGGCGGCCGCGTCCACATCTGGACGACAAAGTCCTGACCGCCTGGAACGGCCTGATGATCGCGGCCTTCGCACGCGCGCCGCGCACGTGGCCGGGGTCGGCGCGCGCCGAGGGCGACCTCGACGCGGCGCGTCGCGCGGCGCATTTCGCGCTCGAGACGATGTGGGACGAGCGCGCGGGCGTGGTGCGCCGCCGCTACCGCGCGGGCGAGGCCGGCATCGCCGGCTACGCCGAAGACTACGCGTGTCTCATCTGGGGCCTGCTCGAGCTCCTCCAGACCGACGGCGATCCGGCGTGGCTCGAGTGGGCGCTCCGCCTGCAGTCGAGGCAGGACGAGCTCTTCTGGGACGAGGCGGGCGCCGGCTGGTTCAGCACGACGGGCAGCGATGCGAGCGTGCTCCTGCGCATGAAGGAAGACCACGACGGCGCGGAGCCCTCAGCGAGCGCGGTCTCGGCGCTGAATCACCTCGTGTTGTTTCACCTGACCGGCGCGGCCGAGTCCGCCGAGAAGGTCGAGCGCACGCTGGCGCGCCTCGGCCCCGGCCTCGGCGAGCTCGCGCGCGGCGTCCCCATGATGGCGCGGGTGCTGTCCGTCTGGCATGCGGGCGTCTCGCAGGTCGTGATCGTCGGCGATCCGGATCGCGACGACACGCGCCGTTTGAAGGAGGCGCTCGCCGGCATCTACCTGCCGTTCGCGATCGTCGTGCCCGTTTCGCCTGGCGATCACCAGGCCCGGTTGGCCACGATGCTGCCGTGGATCGGATCGATGACAACACGAGAGGGCCGCGCGGCGGCGTATGTGTGCCGTGACTTCACCTGTCAGGCACCGGTCACGACGCCCGAAGAACTCACTACGCTTCTCGCGGCTCGGGACTCGGGGCTCGGGACTCGGGAATAGAGACTTGCGGAATGCAGAATGAAGAATGAAGAATGAGGAAGGCGCGCAACAGACAGATGATTTTCAACGTCGAGATCGTCCCCCGCGGGAGAGACTACGCCGTCACCGAGACCGTCGTCCATGAAGGCCACGATCCGCAGGCCTGGACGGACGAGGACGTGTCGGCGGTGCTGAAGGAAATCCTGCGCGCGATCGATCGGGTGGCGAATCCGGACCGGGAAGAGCGGCCCGTGTTCCTCCGCGGTTTCAGTTGGATCGTGGAGCCCTCGAACGATCGGGTCGTGCTGGCGATCGAGATCGGGGACGGAGCGGCGGTGGCCGGGCCGTTCGACGTCGACAAGGTCCGGCTCGACGCGATGATCGCGCGCGTCGTCGAGGCGGCGAAGTCAGGGACATCGGGGGGCGGGACGCGAATTCACTGACGCTGAGACGAGGAAAGAGCGGCGCGGCGCATTGGGGAGCGCTGCGTCAGTCTTCTGCGTAATCGCCAATCGACAATCGCCAATCGACAATGCCAGAATCACCCAGGCCGGGGTGGCGGAATCGGCAGACGCTGAGGACTTAAAATCCTCTGGCCCCCACAGGGCCGTGTGGGTTCGAGCCCCCCCCCCGGCACTCAGAATCAACGGGTTAGGGGAACAGGCCGAGCAGCGGGACAAGGACGGCCCCCGGGCCACTGGCATCTGGGGGCA
>CAYHSN010000100.1:9400-9674 GCA_964359235.1 uncultured Vicinamibacterales bacterium
CGCGCCATACTCCCTCGCACGAAGGCCCGGAAGGTCACGATTGTCACCAAGATTGTCACCATCGTTAGCGTGATCGAGGGAACGGTCATGCGGCAGTCAGTCACCGCATTCTTCACTTACGTCTGGCGGTTGCTGTGGGGCGTGTGGGGATGGATCGGCGAACTCGCCACGGTCTCGTTGTTCATTCCCGGGCTGGACTCGTACCGCCCCTTCGTGGCGGCCGTCATCGTCGTCGCTTTTGCACTGGCTGCCTTCCGCATCTATCGGCAGCAAC
>CAYHSN010000101.1:0-9670 GCA_964359235.1 uncultured Vicinamibacterales bacterium
AAGATCGACGGGGTTGACCAGCGGCTGGGGGCCAAGATCGACGGCGTTGACCAGCGCCTGGATGCCAAGATGGACACCGGCTTCGCGATGGTCGCTCGGCAGTTCGTCCAGACCGAAGAGCGGCTCAAGCGCCATACCGACATGCGCTTCGAGGCGCTGCGCGAGGACATCAAGAAACTGGCCGACGGCGTGATCGCGAGCAACGAACAGCTTGCGAAGCACGTCCAGCACAATGACGCGGAGCACGCGCGTCTCGACCGGGCGATCCTCAGTGGCGACGCGGCGCTGGACAAGCGCGTGACCGCCCGCGAAACCCGACGCCGGCGCGCCTGACCAGCCTCCGCCCCGACTCCGCTCTTCGAGCTTCGTCGAGGTCTCGCCGTAGCGCTTCGCGCGAAGGCGGACAAGGCTTCGGCCGCCTTCGCAAGGCTACGGCGAGCCTGGCCGAAGCCAGAGCGGAGGCCGGCGGTCCACCCGCAGCTTCCTGCTATAATCTCACCCATCTACCAACCAATCCGGCTCCGGGCGCGGAGCCCTGCGCTCCCGCGCCCGACCGCTACGAGGTGAGACCCATGCGCACCAAGACTCTCGCTCTGTGTCTGACACTGCTCGCCATTGCGGCAGCGACCGCCTCTGCCCAGATGGGATCCGGCAGCAGCGCGAACCCGATCAGCCAGGCCATGAAAGCGGGCTGGGACGGCGCGAAGCAGAACATCAAGGAATCCGCGGACGTCATGCCCGAGGCCACCTACGGCTTCAAGCCGGTGGACTCGGTGCGGACATTCGGCCAGATCCTGGCCCACATCGCGGGCGCCAACTACGTCTTCTGCGCGGCCGCCAAGGGCGAGAAACCGCCGCACGCCGAAGACGAATTCGAAAAGTCGGCCAAGACCAAGGCCGACATCGTAAAGGCGCTCGGCGACTCGCTCGGCTACTGCGACGCGGTGTACGCCGGACTCGACGACAAGAAGGCGGGCGAGCTCATCGACATGCCGTTCGGCATGGGCCGCTCCCCGCGCGCCGGCGCGCTCATGGGCAACACGGGCCACCTGCAGGAACACTACGGTAACCTGGTCACCTACTTCCGCATCAAGGGCATCGTCCCGCCCTCGTCCAGACGGCAGTGACACGACGGGCTGGCTGAAGCCGGCCCCCACTGCAGCGCACAGGTTCGGCTGAAGCCGGCCCCCACTGCTGCACACAGGTCCGGCTCGCGCCGGCCCCGACAGCGGATCGTCGCCGGCAATGCGGCGCTCGACACGCCCTGCGGTTGACAGGTGTCAAACGGCTGGCATAGGCTTTATTGGTTGTGCGCGGTGATTTCGCCGACTTGATAGGCCGCGCGGCCGGCAGCGCCGGTTCATAACAACTATCTAAGCCGCGAACGGGCTCGCGACGAAGGCAGTCGGCGGGCCTTTTGTGTGTACCGGCCGAACTGAAGTTCGGCGCTACGAGAGAAGGAAGAACACGTGTCCAGGTTCATTTTCACGTCAGAGTCGGTGTCCGAGGGGCACCCCGACAAGGTCTGCGACTTCATCTCGGATTCAATCCTCGACGCATACCTCGCGCAGGACCCGCGCAGCCGCGTGGCCTGCGAAACGCTCTGCAAATCCGGCGTGGTCGTGGTCGCCGGGGAGATCACGTCGAAAGGCACAGTCGATCACGAGGCCGTCGCGCGCCAGGCGATCCGCGAGATCGGCTACACGGATCCGGCCGAAGACTTCAACGCCGACGGCGTGAAGGTCTACCAGTTCCTGACGACGCAGTCGCCGAACATCGCGCAGGGCGTGAACGTCGAGACGAGCCAGTCGCACGACCAGGGCGCCGGCGACCAGGGCATGATGATGGGCTACGCGACCGACGAATCGCCCGAGATGATGCCGCTGCCGATCCTCCTGGCCCACGGCCTCACGCGCGGCATGGCCGAGGATCGGCGCAAGGGGAACCCCGCCTGGCTGCGCCCCGACGCGAAATCGCAGGTGTCGGTCGCCTACCAGAACGGGAAACCCGTCGAAGTCACCCACGTCCTCGTCTCCACCCAGCACGCCGCCGACGCCGAGCAGCAGGTGATCAAGGAGTACGTCGCGAAGTCGCTCGCGCCGCGCATCCTCGGACACTGGTTCAAGCCGTCGATCAAGATCGACGTCAACCCGACGGGCAGCTTCGCCATCGGCGGCCCGACGGCCGACGCGGGCCTCACGGGCCGCAAGATCATCGTGGACACCTACGGCGGCATCGCGCGCCACGGCGGCGGCGCCTTCAGCGGCAAGGATCCGTCGAAGGTGGATCGCTCGGGCGCGTACTTCTGCCGCTTCGTGGCGCGCCAGCTCGTGAAGGCGGGCCTCGCCAAGCGCGCCGAGGTGAACGTCGCCTACGCCATCGGCCTCGCCCAGCCGACCGCGGTCAAGGTCGAGACCTTCGGGACCGGGGACGACGACAAGGCGGCGGAGTTCGTGAAGAAGTTCGACTTCAGGCCCGCGGCGATCATCGAGCGGCTGAATCTGCTGCAGCCGATCTACCGGAAGACAACGAACTACGGGCACTTCGGGAAGGCCGGGCTCCCCTGGGAGGAGTAGCGAATCTCGCATTGCAGATTTGAGGATTGCAGACTGAAGGATTGATTGAAGATTGGCTGATTGGTGATTGAAGAATCGACTGTCGATTGACGATTGCTGAGAGCTGATTCAGGGCCGGCGAGAGATCGCCGGCCTTTGTCTTTCCGCTGAGCGCTGACCGCTCAGAGCTGACAGCTGATAGCTGAGAGCTGCGATATGCATTACACTCTCGCCCTATGACGCGCCGACTGCCGACCCTTCTCATCATCGTTGGCCTGACCATTGCCACCGCCAGCCTCGTGACCGTCGCCCAGCGCGGGCCGGCGCCGCCGCGTCTGCCGGGCCGTCTCGGGAACGGCGCGGTGCTGCTGCCCAACGGCTGGACGATCGCGCCGGCCGGCACGCACGTCTTCGCGGGCGACCTGCCGCTCAGCATGACGAAGTCGCCCGACGGCCGCTATCTCATCATCACGAACAACGGGTGGTCGAAGCCGACGCTCACGATCGTCGATCTGCAGCTTCGCCTCATCACCGATCGGGTGTCGGTCGAGCACGCGTGGTTCGGCCTCGCGTGGCACCCCGACGGCAAGCGGCTGTACTCGGCTGGCGGTGGGGAGAACACGATCTCCGAGTTCGTGTATCAGACGGGGCAGCTCAAGCAGTCCGGCGTGTTCACGCTCGGTCGCCCGGAGCGCGCGCGCGGCGGCCGGCTCGAGAACGCGGGCTTCGTCGCGGGCCTCGCGGTGAGCCCCGACGGCAGGACGCTCTACTCGGTGCAGGTGCTCGGCAAGGCGCTCACCGCCATCGATCTGACGACGAGCGCGATCCGCGCGCGGGTCGAGCTGGACGCCGAGCCGTACACGTGCATGCTGTCGCCCGACGGATCGAAGCTCTACGTGTCGCTCTGGGGCGGCGCGAAGGTGCAGGTCTTCGATCCGGAGACGCTCAGGAAGATCGGCGAGTTCGCCACCGGCGAGCACCCGAACGCGATGGTGTTCTCGAAAGACGGCGCGCGGCTCTTCGTCGCCTGCGCGAACACGAACGCCGTGTGGGTGCTCGACCTCGCGAAGGGCGCGGCGCGCGAGCAGATCTCGGTCGCGCTCTACCCGAACGCGCCAGCCGGCTCGACGCCCAACGCGCTCGCGCTCTCGCCCGATGGCGAGACGCTGTACGTCGCCAACGCCGACAACAACACGGTCGCCGTCGCCGACATCGCGGAGGCGGAGAGCAAAGTCGAAGGGTTCATTCCGACGGGCTGGTATCCGACGGGCGTGCTCGTCGACCAGGCGCGCAACCAGATCCTCGTGCTGAGCGGCAAGGGCCTGACGTCGCAGGCCAACCCCCGCGGCCCGAACGCCGGCGCGCGCGGCGCCGAAGGCCAGTACATCGCGCAGTTGCTGCAAGGCGCGCTCTCGTTCGTGCCCGCGCCGGACGAGGCGACGCTGAAGACGTGGACGAAGCGCGTCTACGAGATCACGCCGTACCGCGACGCGATCAAGCTCACGCCGGCCGACGCGCCGCTCGACTCGCCGGTGCCGAAGAAGGTGGGCGACCCGTCGCCGATCAAGTACGTGTTCTACGTCATCCGCGAGAACCGCACCTACGATCAGATCCTCGGCGACCTGGAGCGGGGCAACGGCGATCCCTCCATCGCGCTCTTCGGCGAGGAGGTCACGCCCAACGCGCACGCGCTGGCGCGCGAGTTCGTCGTCTTCGACAACTTCTACGTGAACGCCGAGGTGAGCTACGACGGCCACGCGTACTCGACGGCGGCCTACGCCACGGATTTTGTCGAGAAGGTCTGGCCCACCAACTACGGCGGCCGCGGCGGCATCTACCTCAGCGAGGGCGGCGGCGAGATGCGCAACGCCTACGGCAACATCGCGGCGCCGGCCGACGGCTACCTGTGGGACTTCGCCAAGCGCGCGGGCGTGACGGTCAGGAGCTACGGCGAGTTCGCCGACTGGGACCGGCCCGGCGGCCGCGTGCGGGCGACGGTGCCCGGCCTTGAAGGCCTCGTGCACCCGTCGTATCCGCCGTACGATCTCGGCATCCCCGACAACCGGCGCGTGGACATCTGGCTCGAGGAGTTCCGCCAGTTCGAGCAGAACGGCCAGCTTCCGCGCCTCAGCATCATCCGCCTCGGCAACGATCACACCTCCGGCACGCGCCCCGGCGCCTGGACGCCGCGCGCCATGGTCGCCGAGAACGACCTCGCCCTCGGGCGTCTGGTCGAAGCGATCTCGAAGAGCCGGTACTGGAAGGAATCCGCGATCTTCGTCCTCGAAGACGACGCGCAGAACGGACCGGATCACGTGGACGCGCACCGGTCGGTGGCGCTCGTCGCGAGCCCCTTCGCGAAGCGCAACGCCCTGGACAGCACCCTCTACACGACGGCGTCGATGCTGCGGACGCTGGAGCTCGTTCTGGGGATTCCGCCGATGAGCCAGCTCGATGCGGCGGCGACGCCGATGTACGGCGCGTTTCAGCCGACGCCGGTGCAGACGCCGTACACGCTCCGCCAGGCGCGCGTGTCGCTCACCGAGCGGAACGGCCCCGACGCGCCCGGCGCCGAGGCGTCGATGCGCATGAACCTGGAGGAGGCGGATCTCGCGCCCGAGCTGGAGCTGAACGAGATCATCTGGAAGTCGGTGCACGGGCGCGACGCGGTGATGCCGCCGCCGGTGCGCGCGGCGTTCCTGCGACCGGTGGAGGAGGAAGAAGAAGAGGCCCGAGGCCGCTCACCGAAGGCCGGGGGCCGGACTTCGCTCTTCGAGCTTCGTCCAGGGTCGCCGAAGCCTGGCGAAGGCGCCCGGAAGCGTGGGATCAAGGACCGGCGCGACTGAAGTCGCGCCCTGCGAGCAACCTGGTGGCACAGGGCTTCAGCCCTGTGTGTGCTACGCCGCGACCCGGGCGACGGGGTGACGATGGTCCCAGTCGCACGCGCCGGCCGGGCCCGGGCCGTAGCGCTTCGGATCGAGCACCGCGAGATCGGCCTCGCACGACTGCGTCAGGCAGTGCCGGGGGCAATCTCAACTGCGCGCGGAGGGCGCCGGCCGGGTGCGCGCGCGTGTAGATCTGAAGATACAGCTTCCCGCCGGCCAGATCCGCGCGGTCGCGCGGCGAGAACGGCAGCACGCCGTAGCGTGCGAGCACGCCGGCGTCGAGCACGCGGTGGAGCAGGGGCCCGTTCTCCCCGGCGCCCGCGCGGTGAATCGCGCCGAGCAGGAGGGCGCCCGCTTCGACGCCGGTCACCGTCATCTGGAAGCGCAGGCGACCGAGCACGCGGTCGAACTCGAACACGGCGCGCGCGCTCGCGCTCGTCGCGACCGGTGGCGTCACCGCCGCGCCCGACGCCTGCGCCTCGAACTTCACCGGCGCCGGCGGCCGGCCGTTCACGAGCGCGGGCGTGGAGAGCGGCGGACGCCGGTGATGGGTCGCCTGCTCGAATGCGTACCCGAGCGCCAGCAGGCCGGCGTCGCTCCACGGCGCCCCCAGCAGCTCGATGCCCACCGGCAGCCCCTCGTCTGTGAATCCGGCCGGCAGACTGATCGCCGGCAATCCCGAGTGCGCGCTCAACTGACACGTGCTGCCGCCCTGCGGCTCGCCGACAACCGCCGGCCTCCGCCTCATCGTCGGATACGCGAGGGCATCGAGGCTTTCGGCGGCCAGGAGGGACGTCACGACCTCGGCGAGCGTCCGCCGCGCATCGATCGCGCGTCGATACGCCTCGCTGTCACGATCCTCCACCGCGTTTCGCCTCCGGAACGTCTGCTCGAGCGCCGCGTGATACAACCCGCGTTCGAGGATCTGCCCGAGCGACGTCACCGCCGCGTCCGGCCGGCGCGCGAGGTCGTCCATCAGGTCGAACTTGAACTCGTAGTTGATGACGCTGCTCGCGCCGATGAGCGTGTCGAGCTCGGGAATCGTGACCTCGACCGTCTCGGCGCCGAGGGTCTTCATCTTGTCGATCGCCTTGCGCGTGACGTCGGCCATTTCAGGATCGTCTCCGGCGCCTCCGAAGTACGCGGTGAGGACGCCGATGCGCGCGCCCTTCAGCGCGTCGGCGCGAAGCGCCGCGCGAAAGCTCTCCGGCCGGCGTCCGTCGCCGAGCGCCGTCGTCCGATCGTCCGGATCGGGCCCGACCGTCGCGTCGAGCGCGATCGCGAGGTCCGCGATCGTGCGGGCGATCGGGCCGCCGATGTCCTGGGTGTGCGAGAGCGGGATGATGCCGGCGCGGCTCGAGAGCCCCGCCGTGCCGCGCAGCCCGACGAGATTGTTGTGCGAGGCGGGAATGCGAATCGATCCGCACGTGTCGCTGCCCAGGCCGAACGCGGCGAAGCTGGCGGCGACGGCCGCGCCCGTGCCGCCGCTCGACCCGCCCGGATTGCGCGCCGGGTCGTACGGATTGCGCGTCTGGCCGCCGAACGAGCTGATGGTCGTGATGCCGGCGGCCAGCTCGTGCATGTTCGTCTTGCCGATGATGACCGCGCCCGCCGCCTTCAGCTTCTTCACCTGGAACGCGTCGGCTGCGGGGGCGTTGCTCGCGAGTCCGAGTGACGATCCCGCCGTCGGCATGTCGGCCGTGTCGAAGTTGTCCTTCACGACGACCGGGATGCCGTGCAGCGGTCCGCGCCGTCCCTGCGCGGCGCGTTCGCGGTCGAGCGCGTCGGCGAGTTCTCGCGCGCGCGGCTTCACCGTCAGGATCGCGTTGAGCTGCGGTCCGCGGCGGTCGTACGCCTCCATGCGGGCGAAAAACGCGTCCACGAGTTGGCGCGACGTCACGCGACCGCCTGCCATCGCGTCCTGCAGCTCGGCAATCGTCCGTTCCATCACGTCGAATGACGGGAGTGGCGATCGCGCGCTGCCTACGGCCGGGCTTTGTGGGGTCAGGGTGTGAACGGTGAGCGTGGCGAGGACGACACCGGCGAGCGTCAGTCGGATCACGTGGGATTCCTCCGGGTCTGGTCGTGCGAAGTCAGAGTAGAAT
Organism: uncultured Vicinamibacterales bacterium; assembly: GCA_964359235.1. Taxonomy (GTDB): domain Bacteria; phylum Acidobacteriota; class Vicinamibacteria; order Vicinamibacterales; family JAHECP01; genus CAYHSN01. Next base: position 7,546 of record CAYHSN010000101.1, read on the forward strand.
ACCTGAGATTTCTGGTTCCCCCGTGGGCGCCTTGATGGATCGTCCCATGCGCGTGTTGTTCGTCTGCGCCGGCAACATCTGTCGCAGCCCGATGGCCGAGTTCTTTTTCCGGCGCCTCGCTGAATCCCGTCCAGGTCTGGACCACGTCGAAGTCGCCTCGGCGGGCACCATCGCGCTCGACGGCAATCGTCCGCTCGCGCCGTGCGTGACGATCATGCGCGAGGAGTTTGGCATCGACATGAGCAGCCATCGCGCGCGGCGCATCCGGCAGGGCCTCGAGGCCGAACTCATCCTGACCATGGACTCGATGGTCACGCACCAGGTGGACGCGCTCGGCGTGAAGGGCCGCGTGCGGATGCTCGGCGAGTACGCCGAGCCGGCCGGCGAGATCGTCGAGGATCCGCACGGCGGCTCCGACGAGGACTACCGCGAGTGCGCCGCGCAGATCGAGCGCCTCGTCACGAACCTCGCGAACAGGCTCGAAGCCGAGGCGGCCGCCGGTGCCGCCCCGTCCCCCGAATAAGCCCCCTCTTGCAATCGGCCGCGGACGATGGCATCGTCGTCGTCGTCCAGTTCACCAGGGGTCGGGCGCAGGAGAGGGTGTATGACCAGACTTGCGACGACCCCGTACAGGCGATCGAGGCGTGCCATGCGCATGACGACCGAGGAGTATTTCGCCACTCCCGAAAGCGTGCTGCCGCAGGAGCTGATCTACGGCGAATGGCACGTGGCGGACGCGCCGTTTTCACCGCATCAGCGAGCGGTCGGCCAGCTCTTTCGGGCGCTTCATGACTGCGTCGATTCGGGCAGGCTCGGCGAGGTCTGGGTGTCGCCGCTCGACGTGGTCCTCGACGCCGAGCGCGCGGTGATCGTCCAGCCCGATGTGCTCTTTGTCTCGAACGAGCGCGCGCTCATCGTGCAGAACCGAATCTATGGCGCGCCCGATCTCGTGGTGGAGGTGCTCTCGCCGAACCCGCGCGTGGGGAAGACCCACGAGCGCCTGGGCCTCTTCGCGCGCTACGGCGTGCGCGAGTGCTGGCTCGTCCATCTCATCGAGCGGCGCATCGAGGTGCTGTCGTTTGCTGGCGGCGAGATCGTTGCGCGGCGCTCGTACGCAGGTGGCGATCCGATCGTGTCCGACGTGCTGCCGGGATTCGATCGGACGCCGGTGTCGATCCTGGGCTACTGAACAGTCGGCGGGCCTGAGGGCCCGCCTCGACCCTGCGCACCATCCAGCCATGTCAGCCAGGCCGGTCTGAGCGGCAGGTCCGTGGCGTCGCCCTCGTAGAACACCCGTTCCAGGAACAACCCGGACGCCGGCGCGGTCAGGCGCGCCGGCCCGCCCGAATCACGCTCGAGAAACTGGGTGACATCGGCGGGCGCCAGGCCGCCACGACCCGCTTCGACGAGGACGCCGACCATCCGACGCACCATCTTCCACAGGAAGTGCGAACCGCGCACGCGGACGAGCACGAGATCGCCGGCCTCGCCGATCTCGATCGGCTCGAGCGCGACGCGGGTGGATTTCTCGTCCGGCTCGTCGTCGGTGAAGGACCGGAAGTCGCGCAGGCCAGTGAACTGCGCGGCCGCGTCGCGCAGGCGGGCGAGGTCGATCGCCTCCTTGATCCACCAGACGTACGGCTTTCCGAACGCCGTCCGCCGCCGCGCGATCTGGTAGAGGTAGCTGCGCGAGATGGCGCCGTGGCGCGCGTGGAAGCGGTGCGACGCCTTCTCGATCGCGAGCACGTTGATGTCGGGCGGCAGCTCGTCGTTGATCCGTCGCGCCAGCTCCGTCGGCGCCAGGTTCGTCGCGAGATCGAGGTGCGCGACCTGCGCGAGCGCGTGCACGCCGGCGTCGGTGCGGCCGGATCCGTACGTCTCGAACCGCTCGTGACTGACGGCGGTGCGGATCGCGCGGATGATCTCGCCCTGCACGGTGCGGGCGTTCTGCTGGATCTGCCAGCCGCTGTAGCGCGTGCCGGCGTACTCGAGGGTCACCTTGAAGCGCAGCATGGCCTGAGGGTAGCCGAGGGGCCCCGCGCCGTCCAGGGCCGGCTGTTCAGCGCGTTGTTAGCCCTAATGCGTCAAAACCGGAGAGGGCTTGCGAGCGGAAGAGCCGCACCGG
>CAYHSN010000102.1:0-9632 GCA_964359235.1 uncultured Vicinamibacterales bacterium
CGCTACACGCACCTCGGCGAGCGGTTCGGCGATCAGGTCAACGCCATCGGCTTCATCCGGGACGACGACCGGCGCGAGATCGACTCAGCGATTGAGAAGACGGTCTGGATCAGGAGCGGCGCGTTCGAGCGCCTCGAGTACGGCTCGAACTACAACATTTTCTGGAGCCAGACGGGCGTGCTGCGCGGCTGGGCGATCGATCAGTCGGCGGAGGTGGAATTCCGGAATCGCTGGAGCGCGGACGTCAGCCTCAACGAGGAGTTCCGCCGGTTCGAGAAGGACTTCCGCAACCGCGAAACCGAGCTTACCATCGGGTACAACACACGCGAATACCAGTCGGTCCGATTCGGCTACGCGTTCGGCCGGAGCTTCGACGCCGACTTCGATCTCTGGACGGCCGGCGTCCGCCGCAAGCTGACGCCCGAGCTCTCGGCCGAGTACGCCCTGGAGCGCCTCGTCCTCGATCCAGACCCGGAGCGCGAGAGCACGTGGATTCACGTGATCCGCGCGAACCAGTTCTTCACCAAGGACCTCTTCGTCCGGCTCTTCTTCCAGACCAACTCGTCGATCGATCGGCGCAACCTCCAGATGGTGTTCGTCTACCGGTACCTGCCGCCCTTCGGCACGCTGCAGCTCGCCTACCAGCGCGGGACGGCCGCCTTCGGCCAGCGATCGGCGCAGGGCCACACGCTGTTTCTGAAGGCGGCCACGGTGTTCTAGCAATCAGCAATTGTATATTCGCCCCATGTCGACCATCGCGGATCACATCGCGTCGTGGATGCGGCGCCAGGCCCATGCGGCCGGCGCGGAGGGGTTCGTCGTCGGTCTGAGCGGCGGCGTCGACTCGGCGGTCGTGGCGCGGCTCGGCCAGATCGCCATGCCGGGGTGCGTGCTCGGCGTCATCCTGCCCTGCCACAGCGATCCGCAGGACGAGGCCGACGCCCGGATGGTGGCCGAGCACCTCGCGCTGCCGGCGATGCGCGCGGATCTCGGCGCGCCCTACGCGGCGCTCGTCGCGCAGGCGAAGTCCGCCTTGGCGCAGGCGCCGCCTGCGCTCGCGCGCGGCGGTCCGGTGGACGATGCGCGCGGGCGGTTGCCGCTCGCCAACATCAAGCCGCGGCTCCGCATGGCGACGCTCTACTTCATCGCCAACTCCCTGAACTACCTCGTCGCCGGCACGGGCAACCGGAGCGAGATCGCGATCGGCTACTACACGAAGTACGGCGACGGAGGCGTGGACCTCTTGCCGATCGGCCGGCTGCTCAAGAGCGAGGTGCGCGCGCTCGCGGGCGAGCTGGACGTGCCCGCGGCCATCCTCGAGAAGGCGCCGAGCGCGGGACTGTGGCTGGGCCAGACCGACGAAGGCGAAATGGGATTCACGTACGACGATCTCGAGCGGTACCTCACGAAGGGCCCCGACACGACGGCGCCCGCGCTGGCCATGCGCATCGAGCGGCTGATGCGCGCGAGCGAGCACAAGCGCGCGCTCCCGCCGATGCCGGACCCGCCCTAAAGCTGGTTTCACAACCCGTCGCGCCGGCCTTCAGCCCAGCCTCAGGCGCTGGAGCGCCGGCCGGGCGGGGCCGCGGGCGCGGGCGCCGGCGCGACTGAAGTCGCGCGCTACGTCGGGCGTTACGTTGCGTGCTGCGTCGGTTGTGAAGCCAGCTTTGGCGAATCAGGTCACCCGACGCCGATGTCGTCGGGCGCGGTCATCGCTTCGGCGGCGTCGGCGATCTCCATCTCGCCCGGCGGCCGCGCGCCGAGCTTGCGCTGGGCCGCGCGCACGGTCTCGCGCACCAGCGGGTCCGCGTGATTCCCCCAGCGATCGAGGTCCGCGTGCAGCCCCTCGAGCTGGAGGTCGCCCACGGCGTAGGCTGCGCACGATTTCAGCCACGAGTCTTCACTGCCGAGGAGCGTCGCGACCGCCTGCTCGAGCGATTCGACGGGCGCGCCCACGAGTCGGTTGGCCAGCGCGATGCGCTCGGCGTCGCTAACCAGGCCGTCCACGAGCGGCAGCACCAGGCTGCGCAACTGCGGCCGAAGCACGTTCTCCAGAAACTCCAGCGCGTTGGCGCGGACCGCGGTGTCGGTCGAGCGCAGGCCGACGTAGGCGCTGTGCAGGTCGCCCTGGCGCGCCAGCAGCCCGAGCAGCCGGAAGATGCGCTCGATCTCCTTCTCCATCGAGCGCCGCAGACCCGCGACGACGGGCTGATCCGCGGGGAGGTCGCCGAGCGCGCCGAGCACCTGGTACGACCGGTAGTGCCCCATGATCTCGGCCAGCAACAGCATCTCGACCGCCTCGGGATCGAACGTCATGTCCGGGTGCAGGTCGCGCAACTGGTTGAGCGACGCGATCACGCGGTGCCGCAGCGCGCTGTCGCCCTGCAGCAGGCACTCGAGCAGCACTTCCTGGGCGCTCGCCGTCCCGATCTGCGCGAGCGCGCGGGGAATCTCGCGCCGCGCTTCGATCGGCACGGTCTCGTCGCGCAGTTGCTCGCGCAGGATCGGGACGACGGGGTCCCCCAGCTCACGGAGGATCTTGATCGCCTCGTCCTGCAGCTCGCGCTCGCCGAGGCGCGCGGCCACCGCACCGCCCAGTTCCGGCTTGCGCAGCCGCGCCACGGCGTGAAAAGCCTGCTTCGCCACCTCCGCGTCCTCGTCGCGCAGCAGGACCGCCAGTTCCTCCTCGAACCCGTCGGGGAGACGCTCGATGAGGCGCGCCGCTTCGAGACGTCCGCGCGTCGTCCCGGGACCCGTCTCCCGCACCATGCCCGAGAGGATCGCCCGGGCGGCGTCCAGGTTCTGCGCCGCGCCCGGCCGCGCCAGAAACGCGACCATGCCGGCCTGGATTGAGAAGCCGGCGACATCGCCCAGCTCGCGGATTTTCTCGAGCGGATCGATCCCGAGGGTCTCGGACAGGTACAGCAGCGCCTCCGTGCGGACGGCCAGATCCCGATCGCCAAGGAGCGGCTCGACGAGCGACGCCGCCGTCCGGTCGCCGACGGTGTTGAGGAGCGCGACCACCCGGCGCCGTACCTCCGGCGAGGGATGGCCGAGCAGGCCGTAGAGCGCCGGGTGCGCCGCCGCCGTCTTGTCGACTTCCAGCAGATCGAGCGCGTACAACAATTCGTCCGGCTCGCCCGTCTCGAGGCGCGTCGTCACGATCTTCCTCGCCGAGCGGTCGAGGATCGTCGCCGCCATCGTCGCCTGCGCCGTGTCGATGCGATGTTTCTGGATGCTCTCGCGGATCGCCTCGACGTACCCGCGCCGCAACTGGCTCGCGACCGCGATCCACGCCGCGATGAAGACGAGGCTGATGGCCGCGGTGCCCTCCAGCTCGAAGCCGAGGCCCTTCCCCATCAGGAAGCCCTGCGTCACGATGCCGAGCAGGATGCCGCCGATCGCGTCGGCGAGGCGGTTGCCGAGCACGTCGATCGCACCCTTGACGGGCGTGCGCACCGCGGTCGGCAGCGGCAGGTACAGCAGCTCGTAGCTGGCCTTGTCCACCGAGAAGCGAAGGCTCTGATCGAACGAATTCAGCAGCAACACCGCCCAGAAACCGGGCACGAGCAGCACCAGCAGCGACCCGGCGCCGAGCGAGATCGGCAGCAGCAACAGCGTGAGCGCCAGCCCGTAGCGGCGGAGCGCGGGTCCCGTGACGAGGAGTTGCGTGACGAGCGCCACGATACCGAGTAGGACGTTGAACCGCCCGAAGAACTCGGTGAGCTTGTCGGCGTCGCCCGCGAAGCGCTGGGCGGCCACCAGGCTGAGCTGAAAGCCGACCCACTGCGTCACGATCGCGACGAGGAAGACCATCGCGGCGATCAGGCGGAGGTAGCGGCTCGCGGCGATGCGCTGGACTGTTTCCGTGAGCGGCGGGCGGCGCTGGCTCCGCAGCGTGGCGCCGAGCCCCGGCGTGATCTTCCGGATGGCGTACACGGTGACGGCGGCGAGCGTGATGAGCGCCGCGAGCACCAGCAGCAGGTTCGCCGATCCGCCCAGCGGCTCGACGAGCGTGCTGGCCAGAACGCCGCCGGCGATGGCGCCCGCCGAGGCGCCGCTGCCGATGAGGCCGAAGAGGCGCTTGGCCTGCCGCGTGTCGACGAGCGTGCCGATGAGCGCCCACGCCTGCACGGGCGCAATGATGCTGAAGCAGCCGACCCAGATGTAGAACACGGCCGGCAGGCCCGTGAAGGGCACGAAGCGGAACGCGTACCAGAACGCGACGACGTTCGCCGCGAAGAAGAGCAGGCTGGCCACGACCACGCGCCGCGGACCGAGCCGCCCGGCGAAGACGTTGTAGAGCGGAATGAACAGCGAGAGCGCGATCGGCACGCCGACGTAGACGTAGGCCAGCCGGTACGCCCCGTATTCTTTCAGGAAGAGCGCATTGCGGATGGGCTTGGCGAGCAGGAACGACGCGACGACGAATGCGACATAGAGACTGCTCAGCAGGACGATCGGGCCTTCGCCAGGCCTGACGTCGAGCCATTTCTTCAGTTTGGGCAGCATGCGGGTCGCGGGTCGGCGGTAGTTTACTGCATCCGGACGGCTGCGTTTGCGGCTTGCCGAAGGTCCGGGTGTGGCGTAGGCTGTAGGGCGCCAACCACAAGTCAACCATGCTGCAGCGCCTGCTCAAGCCCTTCGCCGAAGTCCGCCGGGAGGAAACCGGAGCCGTTCTCTTGATGTTCCTGTACTCCTTCCTGGCCATGACGGCCTACAACATCGTCCAGCCGATCACCCGATCGAAGTTCATCTCGGCCCACGGCGCGGACAACCTGCCGTACGTGCTGCTCGTGTCGGTGTTCCTGGTGGGACTCCTGATGCAGGGGTACGGCAAGCTGGGAAGCCTGCTGCCGGGCCGCTGGCTCATTCCCGCGACGCAGGGTCTGATGGTGGTGTTGCTGGTCGCGTTCTGGGCCCTGTTCGGGACCCCACGCGGCTGGGTGGCCTCCGCCTTCTACTGGTTCGGCCAGATCTACGGCATCCTCCTCATCAGCCAGTTCTGGACGCTCGCCAACCTGATCTTCGATCCACGTCAGGCGAAGCGCGTGTTCGGGTTCATCGGCGCGGGCTCGAGTCTGGGCGGACTCGTGGGCGGCAGCATCACCGCGTTTCTGGTGCAGCTCATCGGAAACCGGCAACTGGTTCTGGCGAGCGCCGGGGTGTTGGCGCTGTGCGCCGTCGTCGTCGCGATCATTGTGTCGCGCGCGCGCGGCGTGGAGCTTTCCGGGCTCGAGCGCGCCGGGGAGGAACAAGGCGTCGGCGGCAAGGAGGCGCTGCGGATGCTGCGCGAGTCGAAGCACCTGCAGATCATCGGCGTCGTGATTGCGCTCACGTCGATCGGGGCGGGCCTGGTCGACCAGCAGCTCAACATGGCCACCGAGGCCTTCAAGGGACGCAACGAAACCGACGCGATGACGGCGGTGCTCGGCCAGGTGCAGGTGTACACGTCGGCGATCGGGTTCGTCATCCAGATCTGGCTGACGAGCCGGATTCAGCGGTTCCTGGGCGTCGGCTTCGCGCTCATGCTGCTGCCGCTCGGCCTCGGCGCCACGGCGGTCATCATTCTGGTGAACGCGGCGCTGTGGGCGCCGATCCTCGCGCGCGTGCTGGACAAGTCGGTGCGGTACACGGTGGACAAGACGTCGCGCGAGATCCTCTTTCTGCCGTTGCCGAGCGATCTCAAGCACAAGGCGAAGCCGTTTGTCGACGTGACCGTCGATCGGTTCGGCCGCGCCCTGTCCGCCATCCTGCTGCTGGTGCTCATCGCGCCCTGGGGTCTTCAGCTCGACTGGCAGCAGATCAGCTACGCGAGCCTCGGCATCATGGCCTTCTGGATCGGCATGGCCGTCGTCGCCAAGCGCGGGTACCTGAAGGCGTTCCGCAACAGCCTCGAGCGGCGCGACATGAAGCCGGCCGACATGCGTTTGGCCGTTGCCGATCTGTCCACGGTCGAGGCGCTCGTCGAAGAGCTGGCGCACCCGGACGAGCAGCGCGTGCTCGACGCGATCGCCTTTCTCGAGTCGCTCGACAAGCGCCACCTCGTGACGCCGCTGCTGCTGCATCATCCGTCGGCAGCCGTGCGGGCGCGCGCGCTCTCGGCGATGGGATCGGTGCGCCCCGAGATCGCCGGGCGCTGGGCGCCGGCGGTCGAGCGCCTGCTCGGCGACGAACACCCGGACGTGCGCGCGGCCGCCGTGGCCGCGCTCGCGGGTCTGCGCGGCGTCGATGCGGCCGCGATGGTCCGGCCGCTGCTCGCCTCGAACGACCCGCGCGTCGTCGTGACGGCCGCCGTCGCGCTCGCCGGCACGGGCCGCGAGGCGGACATCGCCGAAGCCGAGCGCGCGTTCACTCGACTGAGCGCGGACAGCCGTGAGGCGGCGAGCGCGGCGCGCAAGGACCTGGCGATTGCCGTCCGGCGCATCGGCGACCCGCGGTTTCGCCATCTGCTCATGCTGCTCATGAACGACCCGGACCTCGCGGTGGGCGAAGAGGCCCTGCGCAGCGTGAAGGCGCTCGGCGAGATCGATTTCCTGTTCGTGCCGACGCTCATCACGCTCCTGCGCAACCGGCAGCTCAAGGCCGCCGCCCGCGACGTGCTCGTGAGCTACGGCGAGCCGGTGGTCGACGCGCTCGCGCACTTCGTGCGCGATCCGGACGAAAACATCTGGGTGCGCCGCCACCTGCCGGCGACGATCGCGCGCATCCCGTGCCAGAAATCGATGGACGCGCTCGTCGCGGCGCTCGCGGAGCAGGACGGGTTCCTGCGCTACAAGGTCGTGGCGGCCATCGAGAAGCTGCGGCGCGGCCATCCGGAGCTGGCGTTCCCGCGCGAGCCGATTGAGAAGCTCGCGCTCAGGGAAGGGTGGCAGTATTCCAACTACCTGTCGCTGCACTACAACCTGTCGGTTCGCGCGCGCCTGCCAAAGGGCGCGCTGCTCCTGCTGGCGCTCGAGGAAGAGACGGCGCGCGCGCTCGACCGCGTCTACCGGCTGCTCGGGCTGATCTATCCGTGGAAGGACATCGCCGCGGCGCGCTGGGCCATCGAGCACGGCGACGCTCGATCGCGCGCCGGCGCGCTCGAGTACCTCGACAACATCCTGACGGGCGCGCTGCGCAAGAAGCTCATGCCCGTCATCGAGGAGGCGCCGCTCGAGGAGAAGGTGCGCAAGGCCAATCTGGCGCTGCGCACGCGGCCGCGCGACGAGGAGGAGACGCTGCTGCAGCTCATCAACGACGACGACGCGGTGGTGTCGGCGCTCGCGATCGACACGGTCCGCCAGCGGCAGGTCTGGGCGCTCGAAGCGGACATCGAGCACGTGCTCGCGCACCGCGATCCGCGCGACTGGCACGTGTTCGAGATCGCGTCGTGGGCGCTCGCCGAGCGGCGCATGCCGACCGAGCGCGTGCGCCAGCTCTGGCTCGAGCCGCTGCCGGCGGCCATCATCGCCGACCGGCTGCGCCGCCTGCCGATGTTCGCGTCGGTCGGCGTCGACGAGCTGTTTCGCATGGCGGGCGTCGGCCGCCAGGTGCGCCAGGAGGCCGGCCAGGTGCTCTGTCAGGAGGGTGCGATCCCCGAGGGCGTCAAGGTGCTGCTCGACGGCCGCGCGATCGCGAAGGCGGGCGACGGCGCGCCGCGACCCGTCGAAGCGCCCGCCCTGCTGGGCTTCGAGGAGGCGCTGGCCGGGCGCCCCTGCCCCGATCTCGTTCGCGCGACCGAGGTGGCCGTCGGGCTGTTCATCAAAGACGACGACTTCCGGACGCTGCTCGCGGACAACACGGATCTGGTGGAGGGCCTGTTCCGGACGCTGGTGGATCGCTGGCCGGATCCGTCGCGCCTCGTCATGCACGAGGCCTGCGCCGACGGCATTCCCGCGCCGGGAGCGGCCGGCCTGTCGGCCGTCGATCGCGTGCTCGTGCTCCACAGGCTGCCGGTCTTCTCCCGGATCTCAGCGGAGGAGATCCTGCACCTCGGCGCGATTGCGCGCGACACCGCGCTCGAGGCCGGCAGGACGGTCGCGGGCGAGGCGGACCCGCCCGCGATCACGATCCTGCTCTCTGGCGATCTCTCGCTCGAGCCGGCCGAGCCGTCGAAGGGCGACGCGATCTCCGCCAGTTCGGGTGACGTGATCGGCCTCTACGAGACGCTGGCGGGCGTGCCGCTCGGCCGACGCCAGCGCGTGGCGCGCGGCGGGTGGGCGCTGCGCATCGAGCGCGAGGATCTCTTCGACCTGCTCGGACAGCGGCCGGCGCTCTTGCAGCAACTGTTCGCCGCGCTGTTCAGGAATCATCAGAGGAAGGAGGAACGGGGAACGAGGAACGGGGAACGAGGAACGGGGAACGAGGCGTCGTAGGGCCGAACTTCAGTCGTAGGGCCGAACTTCTGTCGTAGGGCCGAACTTCAGTTCGGTCGTAGGGCCGAACTTCAGTTCGGCCGCGGTCGTAGGGCCGAACTTCAGTTCGGCCGCGGCGTAACCGGTAGTGTCCGGCTTCCCCGGCCCGAGCCGCGTCGAGGGCAGCCGGACCCCCCTCGGTTGCCACAACGGCCGCTGCGCGGAAGCTCCGAGTTGCGAGACCGTCCGCCGCGTGATGCGCTGAGAAGGGTGGCGCCGGCATTCCGGCAACGGCCAGCGCTCACCCGCGGCCGCACACCGTTCGCGCGGCCGTCGGGTGCAGCGCGTGTTAGACCGCCATCTTCAAGCAACCCGGTAGATGAGCGCGTCGTCGATGAAGTGCCCGTTGATAACGTTCTTCGAAAACCGAATTCGACCGACGCCGGACCCAGTGCGGATTGCGATTTTCAAAAGCTGGACGAGTTCGGCGTTGGGATCGAGCAAACCGATTACAGAGAGTGGAGCGGCAGATGCCTTGTCGCCCAAGTCTTCCAGCGCCACCCGAATTCGTTCATACACCTTCCTGGGACCTTGCGCAGACACGTCGGGCGAAGCGAACAAAAGGCGCCATTCGTTGATTTCCGGCATGAACAACCACAGCGCGGCAATGATGGGGGTCCCGGACTCATCGAGCTTTCGGGTCAGCTCTGCACCGGCCTCGACCATCGCGTCCGTGAGCTGGTCTTTCACCACTGCGTTTTCAGCCACGGCAACACTCCTGAAGATGGATCGGCAACGGCGACGAGCATGTCGCGCGCTTTTGTTTCCGTCGTACGCGGCGGCCCAACGGCCACCTCGCAGCAGGGGCTCCGCATCCCCAACGCGCGCTTCAGCGAGAATCTGCAGGTCCGACCGGTCCATAAACGTTTCGCCTCACACCTCCAGCGGTTCAACAGGTTATGGAGTAGACCGGAACGGATCGCTCGCAGCGAGCCACGCCCGGACGCTCACCGCTCCGATCACCGCCATGTGCAACGAACGCCGGATGATAGCACGGCCCAAGCGCCCGCATCGTCGCCCTGGTTACCTGCGAGAAAACGGATACGCGCCGGCCTCGCGGGTATGCACCGGACGGAGGTCAGGGTTCGCGGCATACGTATCACTCGCGCGCCCGGCCCGCCAGGTCGCCTCCACTCGTTCCTCGTTGCTCGTTCCTCGTTCCTGCCGGTGGCGCCACCGCAGCGTGGGATCGCCGCGGCTCGGCGCCGCCTTCGACCACACCGCGCGCGGCGTCGA
>CAYHSN010000103.1:0-9548 GCA_964359235.1 uncultured Vicinamibacterales bacterium
AGGCTGAACCGTATCGGCGCGCGCACGCGGAGGACGTCGAGGATCTGGATGAGCGCCCAGCTGTCCTTGCCGCCCGACAGCCCGATCAGGATGCGGTCGCCGTCTTCGATGAGCTCGTACTCGGTGACCGCGCGCGTCACTTTCCGCGCGAGACGAGCTTCGAGGTCGGAGCGGTACGGCATGTCGGAAGGAACGAGGAACGAGTAACGAGGACCGGGTAACGGGTAACGAGTGACAAGGAACGGGCCACGAGAACGAGCCGCATTCCGAGTCCCGAGTCCCCAGTCCCGTCTGTGCTTTTCGATCTTACACGATGACCAGCTTCTCGACCGCGCGGGGCCAGGTCATGTCGGCGGCGAGCGCCTGACCCGCCGCGCCGAGCCGCTCGGCCAGCGACCGATCGTCGGTCAGACGCGCGAGCGCACTCGCCAGCGCGTCCGGCGTGGGCTCGACGATGAGCCCGTTGACGCCATCCTGCACGAGCTCGACCGGGCCGCCGCTGTCGTGGCACGTGACGACGGGCTTGCGTGACGCGAACGCCTCGACGGTCACGAAGCCGTAGTCCTCGTTGACCGGGGCGAAACACACCGCCCGGCATCGCGCCAGGTGCCGAACGACCTCGTCGTCGGCCACGTGCCCGAGGAACTCGACCCGCCTGTCCAAATCGAACGCCGCCGCCAGCGCACGAAGCTCGACCGCCTCGCCGCCGTCTCCGGCGATGACGAGGCGCACGTGACGCGCGGCCGGCCGCGTGAGCGCCTCCACCATCAGGCTGACCCGCTTGAGCGGCACCAGACGCGACACGGTGAAGACGTAGTCGCCGTACTCGTCGCAGCGGTACGGGCGCGGCGGCGGAGGCGGGTACAGCACCTCCGACGGAATCCCTCCCCAGCGCTGCAGCCGCGCCTGGATCGTCCGCGACTGCGCGTAGAGGCGCGTGACGTTTCGCGTGAGCAGGCGGCGATCGACGGCATGGACTATCCGCCTGCGCACGCTTTCTTTCACACGACCCTTCGCCGACAGGCCCGCGCTGAACCGATCCCAGAGGTCGTAGTACTCGCGCATGCGGTGGTTCAGCCAGCACACGTGAACCGGATGGCGGACGGCGTAGCTCGGAAACCTCAGGCTGATGACCTGGTCGGTGCGCTCACCGTCGCCGGTCAGGCCGACGTCGGTGAACCAGTTGGTGAGATACGCCGATCCCTGCCGTCCGAACCGATTCTGCGCCGTCAGCAGCAGCCCCGCCTGATGTCCAGACTCCTCGAGCGCGCGCACGAGCGCCCGCGCGATGACGAGGTGCCCCCCCTCGGTGAGCGGCGGCGTCGAGGTGATGACAACGATGCGGGACATAGGCGAAGCTCTCAGCTTTCAGCTTTCAGTGCGTGCCCGCTTCGAGAAACCAGCGCGATTCGCGTGACTGAAACTGAGAGCTGATAGCTGATAGCTGACAGCGATAGAACCACGCAATTCACCGCGCGTCCACGTAGGTCGGCGCGAGCTTGACCATGACGCCCAGGAAGCGTGCGTCCGGCGACGGCGGCTGCTGCAGATATGGCACGAAGCCGGCGCTCGTCGCGATCGAGAGCAGGTAGACGTAGTTGGTCGGGTACGTCCACGGGCGATACGGCACGCCATACGGCATCTCGAGCCGCACCTGGCGCGTCTCGAACGGCTGCAAGTCGAGCGTCTGCCGTCCGGCGCCGGCCGAAAGCGTCACGCGATTGGCCGCGCCCCCGTTGCGCACCTCGACGTCGAGCTGGCTGATGCGCAGCGGCACGACCGTCCGATCGTCCCGCGCCGAAGCGGGCCCGCGAAGAATGACCTCCGCGCGCGACTTCCCTTTCACCCAGAACCGATCGCCTTCGAGATCGAAGACGTTGTCGTCGGGGAAATACCCGCGCACCGGCGGATCGCCGCCAAGCGCCAGACGCGCGCGATCCGCGTGCGCGGCGATCGCGAGATCGTTGATGGTCGTCAGCTCGATCGGCAGCAGGCGCAGCGGCCCCGCCTTGCCGTGGTCGCCCGGATTGCGCGAGCTGACGAACGGGTTCAACACCAGCTTCGCCGTAAAGAGCGCGCCGACCGCCGCCGCGACGATGGTGCTGCCCCCGCCGGCGATCCGCGGCGTCAGGAGCAGGAAGAAGGGATAGAAGCCGATGAAGTAGCGGTTCCCGATCGGGCCGCCGCCGCCCGAATAGCTGTACGGCATGTACAGGAGCAACCCGGCAGCCGTGATCGCGAGGGTGCCCGCGACGAGCCACTGCCAGAGACGCCGCTCGCCGGGTGCGAAGAGAAAGAGCACCAGGCTCACGACCCCGGGGAAGAAATACGGCACGAGGCCGCTGTAGCGGCCCGCGAAGAAATACCAGACGTTGTGACGGAACACGCGAAACGTATCGCTCGTGACGAGGACATCGACGGGCACTTCGTTGGTCGTGCGGCCGAGTCCGGTCGTCTCGAACGTCTCGCCCGGGCTGGCGAAGGGAAACCCGGCGGGGCCCACGTAGGTGCTCCGGGCGGGCGGACGCCCGTAGAACGTCTTGCGATCGCCGCCCTGGTAGTTGAGATCTCCCGTGACGGCCAGGTTGATCAGAAAGAGGGCCGCGGCGACGCCGGCGGCGGTGACGCCCAACGAGAGCCCGTGCCGCCACTGCTTGCGCCACACGGCGAGCGCCACGAGCGGAGCGATCAGCGCGACGTGCGGAGGCTTCGAGAAGATCGCGACCCCGATGATCGCGGCGGCTGCCAGATCCGACGACCGCGACCGCAGGAATCGATCGCATCGGCCGCCCGATGGCGGGCGCTCCCCTGCCGCCTTCTTGTAGCCCCACAGACACGCCGCGTACATCGCGAGCGACACATTGAACAGCTCCGGCGACAACCAGACGAAGTACACCGGCACGACCGACGCGCCAAAGAAGACGAGCGCGTAGCCGACCGCCGTCCCTGGCGCCGTGCCGCGCGCGACGAGCAGCGCGTAGGCCGCCGCGAAGCAGAGCGCCAGCAGGAGCGCGTGCAGGATCAGGAACCCATTGGTGCCGAACGCGCGAACGAACGGCGCGGCCACGAGCGGATAGATGTACGCCTTGCCGTAGTAGAGCCGCTCCCGGTCGGGATCCTCGCCGCCTGCCACCTCGACGAACGGGAACGTTCCGACGAACCGGACATCAACGGTCCGGCCGCGCTTGAGGAAGATGCCCTGGGGTCCGGAGTACTCCGCCCACACGCGCAGGAGGTCTTCGCGCCGGTACTCGAAATCGAAATCGCGCGCCAGGCTGTAGGTCAGACAGTAGTAGGTGGCCTCGTCGCCCTTGAACCCCTGCGAGGACCTGGGCAAGTCAACCGACACGGCAAACCCGAGGAGCACGAACCCCAGCGCGAGCGTCGCGATGACGCCGGGGCTCGCCGCGCGAGGTGAGGGCGCCTGCTCCATGACGGTCACGCTCCGCCGGCAAGAAACGAAAGATCCTCGCCGAGCACGCCGGCGCGGCGCGTGTTCCGCGACGTCTCGTGCAACAGCACGTAGAGCCGCTCCATCTTACGGACGAAGGCGTCGATGTCGTACCGGCGGCCGGTCAGCCGCGCGTTGGCCGACAGCGTCGCCCGCCGCCCGGGGTCTCGCGCGAGCGTGACGATGGCCTCGGCGAGCGCCTTGGCATCGCGCCGCGGAACCATCAGCGCGTCGTAGCCTTCGGTGAGGATGTCCTTCAGGCCGTCGGCGTCGGTCGACACGATCGGCTTCCCCGCCGCGAGCGCTTCGAAGGCCGTGAGCGGTGTGCCCTCCCAGAGCGACGGGAACACCGTGAGATCGAGCGCGGACAGCACTCCGGCGATATCGCGCACGAAGCCGGCGAAGACGAGGCGGTCACCCAGTCTCAGCTCGCGCGCCTGCGCTTCGAGCGGCGCCTGCAGCTCGCCTTCGCCCACGATGAAGATGCGTGCGTTCGGCAGCGCGTCGAGCACCGCTCCCGCGGCGGCGATCAGATACTGGTTGCCCTTCGACGGCATGAGCCGCGTGACGGTCCCGATGGCGAACGTGTCCGGCCCGATGCCCAGCGCCGCGCGCGCCGCGCGCACCTCGTCCGCGGGGCGGACCGGGCTGAACTCGTCGAGCGGCACCCCAAGATAGACGACCTTCGTGCGCTCGGCCGGAATCAGCCGCGCGCGCGTGACGAACCCGGCCGTTGACGCCGACACCGCGATGGCGAGGTCGGTGTACGGCGCCAGGGCCTTGTCGGCAATCTTCTGGAACCACGGCGTGTCGGTGTGGTTCGCGTGCTCGTGCAGGAGCGCCGGCAGGCGGCGCATCGCCGCGGCCGCGCGCCCGAACGTCGTGGCGCCGTAGCCGTGCATGTGCAGCAGGTCGGCCTGTTTGCGGTCGAGCACCTTCAGGAGCGCGGTGAGCGTGCTCGGATCGAACCTGGACTTGTGGAGATACGTGACGTCGATCCCGAGATCCTCGAGCGTGTCGGCCGACAGGTCCTTCTTGCGCAGACTGATCAGCGAGACGTTGAACCGATCGCGATCGAACCGCGGGATCATCCACGCGAACAGGCGCTTCACGCCGTGCATGCGCGAGCCGGTCCAGCCGAGGTGATCGCAGATCTGGACGATGTTGAGGCGTCTCACAGCAGGCCTTGGGCGCGGTACCAGTCGGCCGTTCGCCGGATGCCGTCCTGCAGACTGACGGCCGGATTGTACCCCAGCTCCGCTCGCGCCCGCGAGATGTCGAACGCGCGGCTCTTGCGATAGAAATCGACGCGGCGGCGGTACAGCGGCGGCTCGATCCGGAGCGGCACCGAGACAAGCTCGCAGAGCGCGCCGGCCAGCCACACCGGCCACACGGGCCAGCTCACGCGCGGCGGCGAAACCTTCAGCTCGCGCGCGACGATCTCGACGAGCTCGGCCAGCGTCGTATACTCGGGCCCCCCGAGGAGGTACGTCCGCCCCGCCGCGCTCGGCGTCTCGCCGCAGAGCCGGAAGCCCTCCACCAGATCGTCGATGTAGGTGAGGTGATAGAAGACGCGGCCCGAGCCGAGCATCGGAAATCGCCCGCGCGCCAGACCGCGAAACATCTTCAGGAAACGCGTGTCCCCAGGCCCGTAGATCCCGATGGGCCGCGCGACCACGACCTCAAGTGGGTGCCGCCGGCCGAAGCCGGATGCGAGCTGTTCCGCCTCGAGCTTCGTCCGTTGGTAGACGTCGCCGGGCGCGAACGGCGCATCTTCGTTCGCGGGCGGACGCTCGACGTGACCGTGCACGCCGCCCGTGCTGCAGTGCACGAACCGGCGCGCGCCGGCGGCGAGCGCCGCCTCGAGCACATGGCGCGTGCCGTCGACGTTGACGTCGCGGTACGCCGCCCCACCCTGCCCCGCTTCCCGGTACGTCGCGGCGATGTGGTACACGACCGCAACGCCCGCGCACGCGGGCACGAGCGAGGCCGGATCCGTCAGGTCACCTATCGCCACCTCGATACCCGCGTCGCGCAGCGCCTCCGCGCGCGCCGCGCGCGCCGGCCGCACCAGGCCACGCACCGCCTGCCCGCGCCGTCGCAGATACCGCGCGAGATGCCCGCCCGTGAAGCCGGTGACGCCAGTGACGAGGACGGTCATGAGGGCAGCGCCAGCAAGGCGTACGCCTGCAACGTTTTCTCCAGAAACGCCTCGCGGCTGTAGCGCGTGCGCGAGAGTTCCGCCGCAGCCGCCGCGATCCGCCGTCCGAGCGCCGGATCCTCCAGCAGCGTCGCCAGCCCGGCCGCGAGCGCGTCAGCCTCCGGCCTCACGAGCAGCGCCGTCGTCTGGTCGAGCACCTGCGTGTGCGTCCGGAGATCGGTCGCGACGATGGGCTTGCCTGATTGCAGGTAGGAGTAGATCTTGAGCGGCGTGTTCGTGCCCGCGATGCGCGGCGACACGAGAATGTCCGCGGCCTCGATGAAGGCCGGGATCTCGCGCGCCGGCTGCTGGCCGGCAAACACGATCGGCGCGTCCAGCTCGCGCGCGCGCGCCGCCGCGGCTGCGACCTGCGCCGGTTCCCCGCCCGCCACCAGAACCGCGGCCGTGGGATGCGTCCGCTTCAGCCGCGCCGCGGCGTCCGTGAGCAGCTCGAGTCCCTGATACGGCTCGAACGTCCCCGTGTAGAGGATGACCGGCTGATCCGTCCCCAGCCCCCACCGCGCGCGCACGCCGGCCGCGTCGAGGGTCGGCGCCTCGTCGGTGTGCCCGCCCATCACATTCTCGATGAGCACGGCCTTCTCCCCGGCGCCGAGCGCGATCACCTGGTCCTGCAGGGCCTGGCAGATCGTAATGACCGCGCGCGAATTGGCGAGCGTCTTCCGCTCGAGGCGCTCGAAGACCGGAAAACACCAGCGCCCGAACGCGTACCGGAAGTTCGAGAGCTGCTGGGGCAAGCTCGAGTGCATGTCGTACAGGTGCGGCACCCCAAGACGCCGCGCGATCCAGGGACCGAAGAACCCGGCCTCCTCGTGGGAATGCACGACGTCGTAGCTCCCGCGACGCGCCGTCCGCAACGCGGTGATCAACAGCAGCCCGTCGAGCAACAGCTTCACGACCGATGGGCCGATGCCGACGCGACGCACGAACGGCAAGCGGGCCGAGCGGATGATCCGCAGGTTCGGCAGCTCGACATCCGACCCGATCGGATACGTGACCAGGTCCACCTGATGCCCCAGATCAACGAGGGCCTTGATGCGGTGGAATTCGCTGAAGGGCGTGCCCCGGGGCGCGAAAAACGGCTCCGGCGCCAGCATCAGGATGCGAAGTGGACGGGATCGGTCGGTCAATGCGGACGTTGGATTATAGCGTCCGGCGCAGCAATTGTGCTACTTCGCCTTCCTCTTCAGCCGCCTGAATCTCGGCCTCAACCCGGCCCTGTCCCTGTCGCTCGGCGGCGCAGCCTTGATCATGCTCTTCTCCCTCTCTGGCGGGGCGTTGTTCTTGCTTCGCCATCGCAGGGGTCAAGTCCGGCGGCTCCGGCTCCGATAGACGAGACAGTGCGGAAAGCCCGCTCGGATCTGTTCTTCCAGACTCTCAGACGCACAGGCGTGAACGACAACCCATGAACACGAGCGTGAGAGCGATTACAAAACTGGCATTCGTGACCCTCCTGACCGCCGTCGCGGGCTGCGAGGTCTCGAAGAGCGCGAACCCACTGAGCCCCAGCATTGCCGGTCCCCTGCCGGGCGTCTCCATCGAGGCCCCGCGGCCGGTGGAACCAGCCAACGGCTCGGAAGTCCTGACGACGTCGCCGGTCCGCCTCGTTTTCGACAACGCGAAGTCGAATAGTCCCCGCCCCTTCTGGCACGTGATCGAGATCGCGTCGGACTCATCCTTCGGCACCAAGCTCTACACATCCGAGCGGCTCGACCCCGACGCCAGCGGACGGTCGTCGCACGTGGTGCCCGGCCGGCTGGCGCAGGACGTGCCTTACTACTGGCGGGTGCGGGCCGAGGATGGGGCCAACGTCAGCTCGCCGTCTCCACCCGCGACCTTCACAGTGGTGGAACCGGTCGTCATCGACCCGCCCGTCCCGACCTTCCCGGCCGGCGGCGTCACGACCGCGAACGAGACACCCGACTTCGTCGTCACCAACGGCAAGGTCAGCGGGCGAGCCGGCGAGGTGATCTACCGGTTCCAGGTGGCGACGGATCCGGCATTTGCGAACCCGATCGCGAGCGGCAGCACGACCCGCGGCGACGGATCGACCACGACACACAGCGTCGGCAGGCTGCCGGCCGGGCAGGCGTTCTACTGGCGCGCGTGGGGCACGAACGGTAATGTGACGAGCGAGTACTCGCCCGTCGAGACGTTCCGGACGCCGGAGCCGATCATCATCGACCCGCCGATTCCCGTCTCGCCAACCGGTGGCGCGACGCTCACGACGCGCAGTCCAGATTTCGTCGTCGCCAACGGCCGTGCCAGCGGTCCCGTGACCGGTGTGACGTACTGGTTTCAGGTGGCCACGGATGCGGCGTTCGCCTCCATCGTGGCCAGCGTTGCGGCGCCGCGCAGCGGTTCACAGACGACGCTCGTCAACCTCGGCACATTGGCGCAGAACACGCTCTTCTACTGGCGCACCTGGGCGACGGGCGGACCGGTCACCACCGCGCTCTCCGCCGTGCAGACGTTCCGTACACCGGCTCCTCCCCCGCCGCCACCGCCACCCCCGCCCACCCCGACGCCGCCGACCGGAGGCTACCGCACGCCTGACCCGCCAGCGGGCCAGCGCCTGCCGCTGCCGAACATGTGGCAGGTCGTCCAGCAGGTCGCGCGCGAGTACCCGGGCGCGCTCGCCAATTCGTGCCAGGACCACGGCGGGACCTGGGAGTTCATGGATCGCGTGGTCGATCGGCTGCGTCAGTCCGACACGCGGTGGGGGTACAACTGGAAGCGCGGCAACCGCGGTGACCCGTCGCTGGACGTGGTCGACTATCACTGGAGTTCAGGGCCCGACGAGAACAGCACCGACGTCTACATCGTGGACATCATCGCGGGGCACTGCGGGTCCGCGCCGGGACCGACGTGGAACGACGTGACGGAGGTCACCCGCCAGAACGGCACGATCGGCCGCTGGACGGGCCGAGGGAGGTTCTAGACACTGACAACTGACAACTGACAACTGAGAGCCTGAGAAGAAATCGCCCCGTACGTAGCGCGCATCTTCAGATGCGCCCGACAGGCCGGACTAAAGTCCGGCGCTACGGCGATTTCTTCTCAGGCTCTGACAACTAGCTGCTATAGCTACTGACGACCTCGCGCGTCGCATGAGTCCGCGAGGCCCGTGCCCGTGTCTCAGAACCGCAGGCGGACGCCGCCGCCTACCTGGAAGCCAGCGGCATCGACCTTGAGTTTCTCGTTGTTCAGGCCTGGCACCTCGACGTTCCCGCCGATGTAGCGCAGCAACAGGCCGGCGCCCGCGTTTGGATGAAACGAGTAGCTGATGTCTGCGCCGACGAGGACACCGATGGTCGACTTGGTCCGGCCGACCACGGCCGGGTTCACGTTGACGCTCGAGTACGGCGCCCCGACTTCGCTAATCGTCGCCCCGGTCGCGAGTTCCTGCGTCACGCGCAGGTGCGTGGGACCGATCATGAGGGACAGGTTGAGCTTCTCGATGTCCGGCAGGCGATAGTTCCAGATCGCCTGCAGGTAAATCGCGCGCGACTTGTGATTCGTGGTCAGGTCCTTCGTGGACGACCGCGGCCGGCCGAAGAACAGCGGGTGCGGCACGGAGCCTGTGACCGAGGCCGATCCCTTCTTCTGAAACTGCGACATCCCCAGACCGACCGAGAGATCGCGCCACACGCGGTAGCCGAAACCGAAGTCCCAGACACCGCCGTTGTCGACGCCGTACTTGGCGTCGAAAGTCCCCTGCTCGTCGTACAGCGAGAACGTCCCCTGCTGGGTCAGCTCCTGCGAGTGGGCCTGGTAGAGCCCGTTGATGTCGACGAATGCCTTACCTTCGAGTGGCAACCACTGGGCGTCGGCCTGAGCGGACCACCCCAGCACCATCACCACACCCGTCAGGACCAC